>CAXTCQ010000213.1:0-14422 GCA_964242965.1 uncultured Calothrix sp.
GTGTCAACAGTAATACCCATAGCTTGCAATTTCAAGCGGGCAATTTCCTTGTCAACATCGACAGGAATCGAGTGAATACCAGCTTGCAGTTTACCTTTGTTCTTAACCAGGTACTCTGCACCCATTGCTTGGTTTGCGAAGCTCATATCCATAACTGCGCTGGGGTGTCCTTCCGCAGCAGCTAGGTTTACTAAGCGTCCTTCACCTAGTACAACTACTGATTTACCGCTCTTAAGTTTATACTCTTGGGTGAAAGGACGAACATCCTTGATTTCTGAAGCTTTGCTAGCGAGTGACTTGAGGTCGATTTCGATGTCGAAGTGACCGGAGTTACAAACCAACGCACCATCTTTCATCACATCGAAGTGTTCGCTGCGGATGACGTGCTTGTTACCTGTAACGGTGATGAACAAGTCACCTACTCGTGCAGCATCTGCCATTGGCATGACGCGGAAACCATCCATTACCGCTTCGATTGCCTTCACGGGGTCGATTTCGGTGACAACTACGTTTGCACCGAGTCCGTGTGCCCGCATTGCTGTACCTTTACCGCACCAGCCGTAACCTGCAACAACTACTGTTTTACCAGCTAGTAAAACGTTGGTTGCACGGATTACACCATCGAGGGTAGATTGACCTGTTCCGTAGCGGTTGTCAAAGAAGTGCTTGGTGTCAGCATCGTTGACGTTCATTGCGGGAAATGTGAGAACGCCATCATTTAACATAGCGCGTAAACGCACGATGCCGGTTGTGGTTTCTTCGGTTGTACCAATCAAGTCAGCGATTTGGTGCGGACGTTGTTGGATCAGGGTAGCTACTACGTCGCAACCGTCGTCGATGATGATGTTGGGACGATGGTCTAAAGCTATTTGAACGTGACGTGTATAGGTTGCTTCATCTTCGCCTTTCATTGCGAAAACGGGAATGCCGTAGTCAGCGACTAAGCTAGCTGCTACGTCGTCTTGTGTGGAAAGGGGATTGCTTGCAATCAAAATTGCATCAGCACCACCTGCTTTCAATGCGATCGCCAAATGCGCGGTTTCGGTTGTTACGTGACAGCAAGCAGAAATACGGATACCAGCAAAAGGCTTTTCTTTCTCAAAGCGATCGCGTATCTGTTTCAAAACTGGCATTTCACGTCCAGCCCACTCAATGCGCTGTCTTCCCAAGCTAGCGAGGGCGAGGTCTTTAACCTCGTGCTTTAATCGGGGAGATGTTGCAGTCATTAAATACTTCCTCAGTAAAATAAAAAGGTTGCGTAAAGTGCTACGCACTCTACTAGCTTATGCCATGACTTTGAAAATCGCACAAGATTCGCTTGGTCGATTTTTGTCACGATGTACAATAGCTTTACTTTTGATTCTGTATTCTGTCAATGCGAATTTCCATTTTTTTGCGGTAACTTTAGGCTCATCTCCACTCAAAGCCTTAATAACTTTACCAAAACTTTACTATTACGCTGTAATAACTTGGTCATTGGTCAGTTGTCAGTTGGCAGTTGCCAGTTGTCAGTTGGCATTGGTTAGTAGTCAGTAGTCATTTGTCTTTTTTCCTACTCACTACTCACTACTCACTACTCCCTACTCCCCTTCTTCCTTCTTTTTCACACAACACAGTACTTTTGTACTACAATATAAGAGTAGTGTCACAAAGTCCGATAAAGCGAAATGGCTTTGTGAAGGCGTAAATGTAAGAGTAATGCGAGGGTTAGTCCGATGATGAAGCACTATATTCTTAGCCTAAATCCCACTGCCAAGCATGAATGGGATAGATGTATACTACGCGACCCACTGACTGCAAAGCGTCCGGATATAGCCAAGTTAATCGCTGATGCTGTGGGTTCGGATGGAGGTAGTTATTTGGTAAGCGTGAATATCGAAATTAAGGTTTTAGAGCAAGTTGCTGCACCCCATGCCGAGCAATTAACGCTCAATATTGCTGAGGTAAACGAAAAGCCGCAATTGCGCGAAGCTGCCTAATTTTAATTGCTGAGTGGAAATTCACTCAGTATCAAAATTAGCATTAGCTAAATTTTCATTGCCATATTGACATCGGTAACAACCCGTGAATATGGCTGATTAACTCAATTATATCAATCGCAGTAGAGACGCGCTTATTCACCGCGTCTTTACACGGCACTAAACTTATTTTTCTAGGGATATTTTATTTAGAATGATGATGCAACTTAGTCATTATCCAACTGCGATCGCCCAAGCTGCCCAACGGGTGAATGAAATAGATTCGCAACTAATGGCAGTACAGCAGCAGGTTAATCGGTTCGAGGGAAATGCAGACCGTATTGCTGCGTTTGAGATGGACTTGAAAAACGATGCTCAACGCAAAGCGCGTCGTTTTGAAGTGTTACTTATCAATCCAGAATATCAAAAGGCAATCGATACACAAATTCGATTGACTACCGAAAAAGCCAATGCTTTAGCGCATTTGGAATATGTGCGCTCGCAATTCAGCGTTGCGAAGTTGGAAGCAAGATTAGCTTTAGCGCAACAGCTTACAGGTTTAGAATCACGGGAATTAGTTGGTCTATAGTCTTTTGGTGCATTTGGGGAAACATCTGAGGGTGTTTCCCATTAAGTGCTATGTAATACAAGTTCTCAACTTCAGCGATGCCCCAGGCTTCCATCTTCGTACTCCTTCGGGGAAGCAAGGTATCGCGTGCGTTCATATTAATATTTACGGATATTGTCCTTGACTAATTAAAGCTTGTCGTTGAAGCACGCGATTATCAGCATTTAATTGAAGCAGTTTTGCTGTCGCTTGACCAATTTGAGTTTTCCCGACTATTCTCGCATTTTCAATATAAAAATGTTCGTTCCAAATTTGACTGCGGGGATTGAACAACGGGACAATTTCTTTAGTAGCTTGGTCTATAGTAGCAAAGTCAGAACCTTTATAACGATTGCAGGATAAACATGAAAGTGCCAAATTATCAGCATTAGTTTCACCACCATGTTTAACAGCTATAATATGGTCTATTTCATGGGTATAAATTGAAAAATCTTGATTAATTAGGCAATATTCACAACATTTTGAAGCTCTTCCTATTATCAGCTTACGCAGTGAAGTAGAAATGTAATCAGAAGTCATGTTTACTCGTCGTGTTTTAAAGCTCGCGCCTTTAATAAAATCATCATATGCTCTAACTGCTCATAAACATCTAATTCAGCTAATTCGATTGGACTAAGTGTTGCAGAGCGATTTTTTTTTAATAATTCTTGTAACCGCGTTTGAGCTTGTGGTGAAACTTTAAAAGCAACTATTTCGGATGATGTTGGACGGTTAATTAAAAAATCAAGGACTTCTTGATAAACTGCGGGAATGTCGGTGGTCTGACTTTGGACTATCGGTTGATTTGTTGGTAAATTAGCAGCGTCTAACAATTGCCAAAGCAATTCAGGTAATCGATTTTGCAACGGTTCTAAACGTCGGGCTAGTTCATCAGAAATTTGAATGGTTAATTCTGCCATTGCGATTACTCCGAAGTGCTTTCAAGCTTGTCTCGTATTTTAGATTATAGCTTTACCAAGCGTGCAGCACATCTAAACGTTTGCTTTTGTACTTATAGTTAAAGTCTTATTATAATTAATAGCAAGGAAACCATGATTCTACTATATTGCTCGATTTTGACGATAAGTGTTGTATTTATTGAATCTTAGCTATTTAATTCCTGCCAAACGATTCAATAAATTACTAATCTGTGTATTAATTACCTCGATATCAAATCGTGCGATCGCACTCATTCGAGCATTATTTGCCAAAATCGTAGTTTTTTCAACTTCTCGCACGCATGTATTAATTACTTCAGCGAGTTTCTGCGGTTGGTTTGGTGTAACTAAAAAGCCATCTACAGAATGGGTAACTATTTCCATCGCTCCCCCTGCTTTGGCTGCAATTACGGGTTTTCCGCAAAGCATGGCTTCAACTATTACTCTTCCAAATGGTTCGGGTGCGGTGGAGGTATGTGCTACCAAATCGCAAGCTGACATTAATTGCGGAATATCGTCACGAAAACCGAGAAATTTGACGCGGTTTTCAAGTCCAAGTTTGGCAACTTGTTGGTGTAATTGCTGGACATAATTTTGTTCGCCAAAAAGTGCATCACCGACTAAGATGGCTGTAACTTCGGGAGAAGACTGGAATACTGCATCAATTAGTATATGCTGTCCTTTCCAAGGTGAAAGACGGCTAAAGTGTCCGATAATAAATTTGTCTTCAAGTCCTAATTCGTGGCGAAGTTGTTTTACATCGGTTTCATTCGACTGATACAATTTTGAATCAAAGCCGTTGTAAACTATTTCAGTGATATCTGCACGTCCTCCAGCTTCGATAAACGCGGTTTTGCTTGCTATCGAATTGGCAATTACCAATGACGCGAAGCGGTTAGCGAGGGTGACGGCAATGCGACGGTTGGTTTTGCTGAAGTGTTCGAGTGAAAGAATGTCGTGTAAATGGTAGACTAGAGAGCGACGACTGAGAAAACTTGCTAATGCGCCCACAACGAGCGCTTTTTGAGTATTAGCATAAATTACGTCATAATCGATAGCGATTTTTGCGACTTTGGAAATTAATGGTAGAAGTTGCGTTAAACTTCCCAAACCTTTGGCAAAGCTACTTTCTTTACGAACTTGGATTTCTTGGTTTGTGAGAATTTGCACGGGAATCTGATTTTGTACGAGTAAGTCTCGAAACGAACCATCGGCAAATAAGCCAACTAAACAATCTTGACGGTAAGGTTTGGCAATATCAATTAAGCATAATTCGGCACCACCTGGTTTTCCGCTTTGGTCTAAAAATAAAATTTTCATAATATTGTATGGTGCTGTTTGGGTCTTTTTCCCATGCATTCTAATCTACGAAACCCATAAACCACCATTCATTAAATACGCGAATACATGTAGGAGGCCGTTTCTCGTAACTCGTTGACACTTACCTTCTACTTAGCTACCATATAACTGTCAACGACTTTTACAGCTATATGGCAGGAAGAAAAAAACTAGACCGCACCAGTTTACACGCCAGGGTTGCACCGGATACGCCGGATAAACTTAGAGAAATAGCTGAAAGTCTCGGCTACACCTATAGCGATGATGGTTCGATTGGAAAACTATTTGATGCGATCGCATCCGGTAAAATATTATTGTTGCATCAAAACTTTTCCCTAAAACTCGTTGACGGAAATAGAGAGTTATCATACAATATAATTTGTGGGGAGGAAAACCACCCCATACTGCACATTGAAAATTTAGGAGGTTAAATGACCGAAAACAACGATGGTAACGGCACAAACCTAACTGACGAGGAAAGCGACGAGGACCGTAACTAACGCACTTAACCAGTCGTCCCTAGTTCGCGCTAGGGGCGACTTTTCTAATTGGAGTATAACACTGTGAATATTATTTATCCATTTGGGTGGAGAATTATTAGGAGAGAAGTAAGAGATTTGCGCCTTGGTTGGGCGTTTGAACGTCCATCGCTATTCTGCAATTTATTACCCATACCAGCACCAGACTTGCAAAGCTTAGACATGGAAAACGCTTTTGGTTTAACCAAGGCTGAGGTAGTAACCGAAATATTTAAAATTAACGGCGGTAAGCTTGGTTTCTACTTGGTGAATTTACCGGATAGAAAATATTACTATTGCGGCACAACAACCAATGATTTGAAATCAAAACTTGCGGAACTAGGTGTTGGGTCGATGCAAAATCGATAAAATTCCGACAATGTAGGGTGTCCTGCTAACGCACCCTACTCTCAATACTACTCAGTTAAAGATAATTTCACTCGTGTAGAGACGTTACATGTAACGGAGCCACAAGAAGTGCGCGGGTTCCCCGCGTTGAGCGATGTGGCGTTCTCTACATAGATATCAACTTTGCTATTTGCGTGCGCCAGTATTAACCTACTATTTATTAACATCGTGTAAGCGCGAATTTTGCAATCGGTCAAGCCATTTTTTGAAGTAAACTTCATTGGCTTTTTGTTCGCTTTGGTCTTCGCTCTTAGTAGAATAAGGCATCATTCCCAAAATCGTTGCTGAGGTAACGCAAAACATCGATTTTTGGAAACTTATACAAATTTGCACGCGCAAATCATCTTCCCCTCGCTGACTTTTGCGGTAAATCTCGTGCAAATAGTCAGGCAAATAATGCCGCATATCTTGCATTAATAAAGTCGGAGGAATACCAGCACCCCCAATTGGTAATGGATCGGCATATAATGCCCCATATTGAAATCTTGCTTGGTCGGGTGGAACTTGATAAGCTTGAGCATTGTAGGAAACTGTTCCGGGGAAAGGTGTACCTCGAAAGAAAACAGCTTCAACGTAAGGTACCGCTGTATCTCCTAAGAAAGTTAAACCAAGGGATTTAGGGAGAATTTCATAAACTTTATCTTTGATTTTGATAGTATATGTAATTGGATTACTAGCATTAGCTACTAACCCATTTTTTATGTAGTCTACAACTTCGAGAATTGATGTAATTTTGCCTTGGTCGTACAGGTCAGATAAGCTGAGAAAAATATCCGCCATAACGCGCCAAAATTGTCCCAAACCGCTGTAATAAGTAGATACGCGCAGTTGTTCGATTAAGAAATCAGGAAACAGTTGATTAAGAGCTTGAACCAAAGGATTATTTTTAAATTTTGCGGCAATAACGGCTTTAGCACATTCTTGAAATTCTGGTGTATCTAAATACTCATCAAGTCCACCACCTCCATGCCACATCATTGCTTTCATGCAATATTCGGCATATTCAAAATTAATCCTGTCGTGCCACCAATGCCGCAATAATTTTTTTGTAGAAAAGTCACCGTTAAAGTATTTAAAAAATGGGAAAAAGACCAAAAATTGATTTTCGGCAATATAAGTCAAATTTGTAGAATAAGCATCTAAAACTACACCATAACTTTTGAGAATACCAACTACTTCGAGGACATTTTCTGTTGTATCTGGAAGTAAAGTCTCTCCAGTTTGTAGCTTTTTCAGGTATTCAGCTAAAGGATAGTTATCGAGTTTTTTTCTAGTAGTTACCATAAGAGTGAGGGAGTTAGGAGTGGGGAGTTAGGAGTGGGGAGTTAGGAGTTAGGAGTTAGGAGTTAGGAGTTAAGAGTTAAGAATTTTCCCTTTCCCCTGCTCCCTACTCCCTACTCCCGATAAATTGCCACCACATTCTGCGTATTTACCATTGCGGTTGTGGTTGGTTCTGTCCAGCGCATTAGCCATGCAGGTTGGATGCCGTAAATTACAATTAATACAGCTAATATTACAGCCGGAATGCGATCGCTCCAATATACTCTGGGCAAATTCATGACTTGCACCGATAATCGACCAAAGAAGGCGCGATTCATTAAATTCAGGAAGTAAACTGCTGTTAACCCGGTACCAATCATCGATAGCAAGGTTTGTAAGGGAAAGACAGCAAAGCTACCCCGAAAGATGATAAATTCGGATATAAATCCAACCATCCCCGGTATACCCGCGCTTGCCATAACTCCCAATACCATTAAGCTACCGATTACGGGCATTCCGCGTTCGGGGTTAAATAGTCCTTTGATAACATCTAAATCGCGGCTACCTGTTTTTTTATACACAACTCCAACTAATAAAAATAGCAGCGCCGATATCAACCCGTGGCTTACCATCTGCATTACAGCCCCTAAGACGCTCAACGGTGTGGCGGCGGCAACAGCAAGTAATACGTAACCCATGTGTCCAATCGAACTATATGCTACCATTTTCTTCATGTCTGTTTGGGCGATCGCGCAGGATGCACCGTACAAGACGCTAACTACTGCCCATATTGCCAACCAAGGTGCTACATAACCCCAAGCTTCGGGTAATAAGTTCATGCCAAAGCGCAGCAATCCGTAAGTTCCCAGCTTTAACAATACTCCTGCTAGCAACACCGATATGGGTGTCGATGCTTCAACGTGGGCATCGGGCAACCAGGTATGAAAGGGCACTAAGGGGATTTTGATGCCAAAGCCAATTAAGATTCCTACTAACAATAGTAATTGCGTTGCTAGCGGCAGTGCGGTTGTATCTAAACCTTCGAGTGCAAAATTTGAAGCACCACTCAGCCAGACCATACCCAGGAAACTCGCCAAAATCAAAATTCCTGAAACTGCTGTGTAAATCAAGAATTTGGTTGCTGCGTAACCCCGACGTTCTCCTCCCCAAATTGCAATTAGTAAATATAGGGGAATTAATTCGAGTTCGTAAAAAAGGAAAAATAGTAATAAATCCTGCGCTAAAAATGCCCCTGTAACACCGACGTTGAGCAACAATAGTAACGAATAATAAAATCGCGGACGAATTACCGATTCATCGCTACTATAAATGGCAACGCAAGTTAAAAGCGCATTTAAAACCAGTAATGGTAATGACAACCCATCGATTCCAAGATGGTAATTTAAACCTAAACTATCAATCCAGGGCAAAAATTCGCTAAATTGCTGGGCAATATTGCTAGGGTTAAACAGAATTCCTAAAACAACTGTCCATACAAATGCGATAACAGAAACAATCAAAGCCATTTCACGCGAAGACTTTGGACTTATGCTCGTGGGCAAAAATCCAATCAGCGCAGCACCTAGTAAAGGAATTAAAATTAGAGCAGTGAGCATTTTTGAAAGTTGGGAGTTGGGAGTTGGGAGTTAGGAGTTAGGAGTTATGAGTTGGGAGTTATGAGTTGGGAGTTATGAGTTGGGAGTCAAACTCTTAACTTCTTACAATTCCTAACTCCTCACTCCTAACTCTTAACTTCTTACAATTCCTAACTATTTCTAAAAAGGTAAGCTATCTAAAAGACCTAGCGACCAGCTAATAAAGAAACCCAGGACGCTGATGCCGATTAGGATGGTTAGCATGTAAGCTTGCGATTGACCTGAAACGCTGTATTTTAAGCTTTGTCCGCTGAACATCGTTGCGAATCCGACTAGGTTAACTAGACCATCGACGAGAAAGCGATCGCTCCATGCTGATATTCTTGATAATAGCGCTACTAATGCTACTATTGTAGTTTTATATACACGGTCGATATAAAAGTCGTATCCTAATATATCCTGTACAAGCCGCCATGCAAATACTGTCGAACGCGACCAACCTTTGTGTATGTGAATTGTCGAGCCAATCGCTACACCTGATAATGTGGATGATACCAACAATACTAATACCTTCCAATTGACACTTTCCCATGTTGGCAACAAGTGCCACTGTTGAAGCATCAAGGGGGCTAACAAGTTGACAATGGTTAAAGATACCATTGGTACTGCCATTTGCCAACTGACTTCTGGCGCACGACGGGTTTTTTGTTGCGGTTTTCCCCAGAATACCAATCGGAAGACCCTAGTTAAATTTAATGCTGTCAACCCATTCACCAATACCAAGACCACAATCAACCAAGGTGAAATTGCTGCCAAGCCATCAGCCCATGTTAGCATTGCCCAGAAACTTCCCAACGGTAGTAGCGTTACCATTCCTGCCGAACCAACTACAAATGCTGTTGTTGTGGCTGGCATCCGCGACCACAACCCTCCCAACTCGGTTAAATCTTGACTGCTAGTTGTGTATATTATCGAACCCGAACTCATAAATAATAGAGCTTTAGCGATCGCATGAGTTAACAACAGCATTAATGCGACGCTACCCTGTTGCAAACCTACAGCCATAAACGCTAAACCCATGTAGGCACTAGTCGAGTGGGAGAGCGATCGCTTGATGTCAATTTGGGCAATGGAAACTAATGTTGCCCCTATCGCTGTCACCACACCCATAACTAGCACAGCATTTAATGCTATGGGTGAAAGCGCTAAAATTGGCTGCATTTTGTAGAGTATGTAAGCACCACCCGCAACTACCATCGAGTTTCGCAATACCGATGCTGGATTTGGACCCTCCATTGCCTCATCCAACCACAAGTGCAAAGGGAATTGAGCGCATTTACCAGCCGGTCCTGCAATTAATGCCAATCCGAGTAAAGTTGATGTCAGCGGACTGAGTTGGGCAGTTGAAGCCCATTCATACAAGTCGGAGAAATTCAAACTACCCGCAATATTGGAAAGTGCTACAACTCCCATCAATAACATTAAATCGCCGACTCGTTTTGTCAAAAAGGCATCGCGGGCAGCTGTCACAACTAACGGTTGAGCATACCAAAATCCCACCAGCAAGTACGTTGATAAAGTTAAGACTTCTAACAAGGTATAACTGAGAAACAGCGAATCGCTAATTGCCAAACCACTCAAAGCGGCTTCAAAAAAGCCCATCAATGCAAAAAACCGTGCTAATGCCCAGTCTTTTTCCATGTACCCCAGGGCATAAATTTGTGCTAGAAAGCTCAACCCAGTAATTAAGACGCTTGCACCAATACTGACAGGCGAGATTTCTAAAGCAAATGATAAATCAAAATCCGCAGCGCTGAACCAGTTGACAACTAAACTTTGCTGTCCGCGATTCCAAATGTCTTTAAAAACGAAAATGCTGTGGACTAAAGCAAATACTGTTGTCAACAAATTTAAGTAAGCTGCTGGTCTAGGTCCAGTACGTTTAACTAAACCAATTGCCCAAGGCAGGGTCAAAATTGCCCCTAGTAAACCATAAAATGGTATCCACCAACTCGCTGAAAATAAAAACTGATTCATTTAAGTTAAGTTTTCCTTAGTTTGCCTCTAATTCTTGGCTTCATGTATAAATTTAATAAAAAGCTTTATTTTTAATCATTTTTAGATAATATTCTTGTTTTTTTAATTTTCATTAAATCTACTAAAGAAATTACAATATATGTGGTAAAGGGCATGAAAATATTTTTCTTAATTGCAGGCTGACGACTGGAATTTTTGATTGCAAAATCCCCTTCAATCTCTATTATAAATAAAACTTATGACTAGTTTCATCTGTTTTACCCTGCAAACAGTAAAATTCGAGGATACCTAGCGCCAGTACCTCTACAGTTTTTGCGTGCTACCCCTATCGACGGATTTACTGCCCGCACTAAATGCGATTCAGCTAATGTAATAAAAAAATTATAAAACAGAAGTGCCTGCTATAGGAATCAGTAAAATTTAGATAGCGCAAACTACACAGATTAAGTAGTGTTAAGTTTTTTTAAACTATATTATCATAAACTATTATACTAATTTATATTGTCAGGGGTGCAATCCTTTTCTATGCTTAATTTAAGAGTGCTTTTATGTTTACACTTGAGCGCCCCGTCGAAAAAATTCCTGACAGTATAGTTTTGGATTAATTTTTTAGGAGTCAAACGAATGCCAATTGCGGTTGGAATGATTGAAACAAAAGGTTTTCCAGCAGTTGTAGAAGCTGCGGATGCGATGGTGAAAGCCGCTCGTGTAACTTTAGTTGGATATGAAAAAATCGGTAGCGCTCGTGTTACCGTGATTGTCCGTGGCGACGTATCGGAAGTACAAGCTTCGGTAGCGGCAGGAGTTGAAGCAGCACGCCGCGTTAATGGCGGTGAGGTTGTATCGACTCATATCATTGCACGTCCGCACGAGAACTTGGAGTACGTTTTGCCGATTCGATACACTGAAGCGGTAGAGCAGTTCCGAACTTAAAGATTGGCGATGTTTTTTCTTTCTTAGCGATTTTAGATTAGCGATTTAGATTGAGTCGGTATGGCTATCTAGTTTTTGTAAATAGCTGACAAAAGTGAAAGTAATACTGTCTCTGCTTAATCTAAAATCTAAAATCCTCGATATTGCAATAATGATTGCGATTCCGACTTGATTCTGTAACGAACGTTGCAGGTTGCTTGTATCAAATTGAAGCTGGATAAGGATTAAAAAAAGTATGTCAATTGCTGTAGGAATGGTAGAAACCCTGGGCTTCCCAGCGGTTGTAGAAGCGGCTGATGCGATGGTCAAGGCTGCGCGTGTAACTTTAGTAGGTTATGAGAAAATTGGTAGCGGTCGCGTTACAGTTATCGTTCGCGGTGACGTATCAGAAGTACAAGCTTCGGTAGGTGCGGGAGTCGAATCCGTGAAGCGCGTTAATGGGGGACAAGTTTTATCGACGCATATTATTGCTCGTCCCCATGAAAACCTGGAATATGTTTTACCAATTCGCTACACCGAAGATGTAGAACAGTTCCGTGAGAACGTTAATGCAATCCGTCCTTTTGGCAGAAGACCGTAAGTGAATAATGCAAATCGCTAAAGTTCGCGGCACAGTAGTTAGCACCAGCAAAGACCCAAGTCTTCGAGGTGTAAAGTTCCTGTTGTTACAATTAGTTGACGAAGATGGGCAACTTTTGCCCAGTTATGAAGTAGCGGCTGATAGCGTTGGTGCAGGATTTGATGAGTGGGTGCTTGTTAGTCGTAATAGTGCCGCTCGTCAAGTTTTGGGAAACGAGCAGCGTCCGTTAGATGCAGCAGTAGTGGCGATAATTGATACAGTTCATGTTGAAGATCGCGTTATTTACAGCAAGAAAGATCAATATCGATAGTTAAGTAAGTTAGGAGTGAAAAGTGAGGAGTGAGGAGTGAGGAGTAAGGAGTTAAGAGTAGAGAGTTAGAAGGCGCGGAGGCGCGGATTTTAACTACCTCGTAACTTAATAATTCATAACTCATAACTCATAACTCATAACTCATAATTAATAACTCATAACTCATAACTAAATTTTTGGAGGAATCTAGCAATGGCATTCCGCAGTACGGCGGCGGAGGCAGCACCGCCAACCCCGTGGGCAAGGGATTTGGCAGAACCAGATATTCATGCAACGGCGTTTATCCACTCATATTCCCAGGTGATCGGGGATGTCGAGATTGGGGCAAATGTAATGGTTGCGCCTGGAACTTCGATTCGGGCAGATGAAGGTGCGCCGTTTTATATTGGCGAAAATACTAACATTCAAGATGGTGTAGTCATACACGGCTTGGAGCAAGGTCGCGTTGTTGGCGATAATAAACGAGAATACTCAGTATGGGTAGGTAAAGACGCTTGCATTACCCATATGGCACTGATTCACGGTCCGTGCTATGTGGGCGAGAAATCTTTTATTGGCTTTCGTTCAACGGTTTTTAATGCTAGGGTCGGTGCGGGTTGTATCGTTATGATGCACGCATTAGTCCAAGACGTTGAAATTCCGCCAGGAAAGTACGTACCATCGGGAGCAATAATTACGACTCAGCAGCAAGCCGATCGATTGCCGGACGTGCAAGGGGCGGATAAAGAATTTGCCCATCACGTAGTCGGTATCAATCAGTCGCTGCGAGCGGGTTATCTCTGTGCTGCGGACGTTAAATGTATTACGCCGATACGGGATGAATTAGCAAAGTCTTATACAGCAAGTCAAAGTAGTCAAAGTAACGGTTTTAGTTTTGCTTTTGAAAGGAGCGATGAGGTGTCGAGTAATAGCTTGGGTGGCCAAACAGTGGATCAAGTCCGCTACATGTTGGAGCAAGGGTTTAAGATTGGCACGGAACACGTAGACCAGCGACGGTTCCGCACGGGTTCTTGGACGAGTTGTCAGCCGATTGAAGCGCGATCGCTCGATCAAGCGATGTCAGCTTTAGAAAGATGCATGGCAGAACACAGCGGCGAATATATCCGGTTATTTGGGATTGACCCCAACGGTAAGCGTCGTGTTTTAGAAACAATTATTCAGCGTCCGGATGGTGCTGCGACTCAAGCACCAGCAGGTTTTAAAGCCCCTGCTCGTAGCTATAGTAATGGTAATGGTAACAGTTATAGCAGTGGCAGTAGCAGTAGCAACTATAGCTATAGCAATGGCAGTAGCTACAACGGTGGCAGCGGCAAAATCAGCAGCGAAACCATTGACCAAATTCAAAATCTACTTGCAAGTGGTTATAGAATTGGCACCGAACACGTTGATGAACGACGGTTCCGCACTGGTTCTTGGCAAAGCTGCCAGCCAATCGAAACAACTTCAACTAAAGAAGTAATTTCCGCATTAGAAGAGTGCATGGGGAACCACCAAGGTGATTACGTGCGCTTGATAGGCATCGACCCCAAAGCCAAACGCCGGATATTGGAAAGCATTATCCAACGTCCCAACGGTGCTAGTGCGGGCAGTGGTTCGAGTCAGCCGTTTGCAGCACCATCAACACCAAGACAAAATTATTCCTCACAATCCTCACAAAATTATTCCTCGACATCAACATCAACTCGTTTGAGTTCGGAAGTCATGGATCACCTGCGCCAACTCTTGGCAAGCGGGTATAAAATTAGCGCCGAACACGTAGACCAACGCCGCTTCCGGACAGGTTCTTGGGCAAGCTGCGGACAAATCGAAGCACGTTCGGAACGCGATGCAGCTCAAGCACTCGAAGGATACTTATCTGAGTATCAAGGCGAGTACGTGCGTTTAATTGGTATTGACCCCAAAGCCAAACGTCGCGTTTTAGAATTGATTATTCAACGTCC
>CAXTCQ010000214.1:0-14343 GCA_964242965.1 uncultured Calothrix sp.
TCCTAACTCCTAACTCCTAACTCCTAACTCCTAACTCCTAACTCCTAATTCCTAATTAATACCTTTCAACATCAACTGCTTCAAACTTCTTAGAAGCATCACTCATTGCCCTTGCAGCTTCTCCACAGGTACGTGGAGTTGGAAAAATCTTGCCGGGATTTGCTAAACCCTTTGGATTGAAAACTGCCCTTACCCATTGCATTGTTTCCAAATCGGCATTGCTAAACATATCCGGCATATAACAGCGCTTTTCTGCCCCAATTCCATGTTCCCCAGAAATACTACCACCCACGCGCACGCATAATTTGAGAATTTCGCCGCCGACTTCTTCAACCTTTTCTAACTCGCCAGGTATCGAATTGTTGTAAAGAATCAGCGGATGTAAATTACCATCGCCAGCGTGGAATACATTCGCAATTCTATACCCTGACTTCTGACTCAATTCTTCAATCTCTCCTAACACGTAAGGTAACTGCGTGCGGGGTATCACTCCATCCTGTACGTAATAATCCGGACTTACATGCCCAGCCGCAGCAAAAGCTGCTTTCCTGCCTTTCCACAACTTCAAGCGCGTTTCTGGGTCGCTGGCAGAAGTAATATTACGTGCCCCATTTAAAATACAAATTTCCGCAACCCGCTTTTTATTCGCAGCAACTTCGACTTCCAAACCGTCGATTTCTATCAATAAAATTGCTGTTGCATCGCGGGGGTAACAATTAGTTTTGACCACATCTTCAACTGCATTGATGCTGAGATTATCCATAATTTCCATCCCACCCGGAATAATCCCCGCACTGATAATATCAGCCACACTCGCACCCGCAGCTTCAACACTCATAAAGTCGGCAAGCAATACGCATATTGACTCGGCACTCTTGAGAATTCGCAGCGTAATTTCGCAAGCAATACCCAAAGTCCCTTCCGAACCGACAAAAACACCCGTCAAATCGTAACCCGGCATTTCCGGAATTTGCCCGCCCAAATCGACGATATCACCTTCAGGGGTGACAATCTTTACTCCTAAAACATGATTTGTTGTCACGCCATACTTTAAACAATGCACCCCACCCGAATTTTCTGCTACATTTCCACCAATCGAGCAGATAATTTGACTCGAAGGGTCGGGAGCATAGTAAAAACCAGCACCGCATACAGTTTGCGTTACCCAACTATTGATTACACCAGGTTGAACAACCACGCGCTGATTATCCAAATCGACATTCAGTATTTGCCGCATCATCGAAGTCACAATTAGTAAACAATCTTCGACAGGCAAAGCACCACCCGACAACCCCGTACCCGAACCGCGTGCAATGAAAGGAATATTATATTTTTTACAGATTTTTACTGCTGCTGCCACCTGTTCGGTAGTTCTGGGAAGTACTGCCAGTGCTGGACGTTCGCGGTAGCTAGCAAGTCCATCACACTCGTAGGTTATCAGTTCTTCACGACGCTGGATGACATTTTTTTGTCCGAGTGCGGTTTCGAGTTCCTTAATGATGGGTTTCCAGTTACGTTGTTGGGTTTTTTCTTGGGTAAGCATAGATGGCAGTCAATGGCTTAGTGGGTGGATTGTAAGTTCTTTTAATTAATATTGTTACAGGTGTTCGAGCGAATTGGGTGGAGATGGGGAAATCTTATTAACAGGTAGCAATTGTAGGAAAGTTAATTCCTGTATATATAATTCAATTTTGCGGTTCTATAACTTGGGATTGTAACCACTCAATATCAAGTAGCCTTGGTATTTTTGTACTTCAAATCAATTATCTTATAATTAATGCTCTGAAATGATGGGTAAACTTATGGTTGAGCAACTTTTAATCAATGATGACGATGACGATTTCTACGTACCAGATGCCAACCAGTTAATTACTGAAAATGATACAGCTGTGGATAATTTTGCATCTGAAAAACAACAACGTCTCTTGGTTGGCACTCTTTACAGTTCCTTACAAAACCAAATTTTGTTAGCTGCTGCGAATGTTGGTATCTACTATACAGACTTTCAGCCTGCCATAGTACCAGACGTATTTTTAAGCTTTGACGTGCAAGTACCGCAAAATTGGTGGGAAAAGCAAAATCGTTGCTACATGATTTGGCGTTTTGGTAAACCTCCAGAAGTTGCCATTGAAATTGTTTCTAATAAAAAAGGTGAAGAATTGGGGGAAAAGCTAGAAATTTACCAGCGGATGCGGGTGAGTTATTACATTGTATATGACCCGACAAAGCAATTGGGAGAAAAAGAAGTTTACATTTATGAATTGAGGGGAATGCGCTATTTTGAAACTTCAGAAACTTGGCTAGGACAAGTTGATTTGGGTATCACTCTTTGGGATGGAGTATTTGAAGGTAGGCAAGATACTTGGTTACGTTGGTGTTACCAAGATGGTTCTGTTTTACTAACAGGTGATGAACGCGCTTCGCTTGCAGAAGAAAACGCCGAACAATCTAAACAACGTGCTAATAATGCTGAACAACGCGCTGACAATGCCGAACAACGCGCTCAAATCTTAGCAGAAAGGCTGCGTTCAATGGGTATAAATCCAGATGAATTGTAGGTTTAATTGATGAGGGAAAACAGAAACCGGGTTTCTTGAAGAAACCCGGTTTCTAACCACCTCGAATCAGCTTAACCTATAAGTATTTATATATATTCTTCAATCACAGCTTTCCAAATTAAATATGCTTGTCCATTCAAATGCAACCCATCCGTTGTATACTTTGCATCCAATTGCCCTTGCGAATCGAGTAAATTAGAAAAAACATCTATATATTGATAGCTAAACTCTTGCGCTAACGCTTTTAACTTTAAATTTAAAATAATTACACTTTGATTATCTTGCCAATATATATAAACTTGATTATTCACAGGCAAAACGCTTTGTACGAAAACTGCTGTATTCGGTATCTTCGTTTGAAACTGCATTAAAATCTCTTTATAACCTGCGACTGTTTCATCAATTGATTTTTTAGCATTCACCAAATCATTGATACCAACCATTAAAAAAACTTGTCGTGGTTTCGACTTTAATATAATATCCAAGCGACGTAATATTCTTGTTGTTGTGTCACCAGAAATACCGCGATTTTGGATATTATTTTGGATACGAGGTGCTAGTAATTCTATCCATTCACCCTCATCAGTGATGCTATCCCCTAAAAAAACAATTGCACCTTCAATTTTAGGTAAAATTTCATATTGACTACTTTTATGTACGTAGTAAGGGGCAAACCCGTCATCCCAATTATTATGCTTGGGGTTGAAATTATCTGATATTTTTTTGATTAAGTAAGGTAAACCACCTTTTTTAGCAATTAATGCGATTGCGATCGCAAAAAACAAAATATTGACGATCGACGATAAAATCAAGATTATTTCCACATTAATTGCTCTCCTCATTAAATACTTGAATTCGCTGCCAAACCTTTTCTAATAAATCAGAATCCACATCAAACCATTCAATATCAGAAACTGCACGGAACCAAGTACGCTGACGTTTGGCAAATTGTCGTGTATGTATCACGATTAATTCCTTAGCTTCCTCCAAACTAATTTCAGCAGCCAAATATTGCTTGATTTCCTGATATCCCAATGTATTTAATAACGGTAAATCTTGACCATATTTTCCACACAAATATTCGACTTCCTCAACAAAACCCTCTTTCAGCATTTTTTCAGTACGCTGTGCAATCCGCAATTGTAGATGTGTCGGTTCGCAATCTAACCCAATTTGCAATATCGAATAATCGGGGGGGTTTTCTCCCTGCTGTTCGCTAATCGGAATTCCAGTAACATAATATACTTCTAACGCTCGCAACGTCCGTACAGAGTCGTGAGGATGAATCTTGCTAGCAGCAATAGAATCGACTTGTTGCAGCATCGAATACAATTGAATTTGACCTAGTGATTCGAGATGCGATCGCAGTTGAATATTTGGTGCTACTCTCGGAATTTTCATCCCCCGCACAATTGACTTAATATATAAACCAGTACCTCCAACAAGGAGGGAGTAGGGAGTGGAAACCGTGGAGTACGTGGAGGAGGTATTTTTGTTTTGTCCCCCTACTCCCTCTATTTCCTCTATTCCCTCTACTCCACGCAGACTACTCCCTACTCGCTCAATCAACCCATAAGCTTGTTCTTGAAAGTCGGCAACAGTCATAGTTTCTGTAGGGTTACAAATATCTATTAAATAGTGCGGTACTAATGTTTGTTCTGCTTTTGTTGGCTTTGCCGTGCCGATGTCAAATTCGTGGTATACTTGACGCGAATCGGCGCTGAGAATAACTGTACTCAAGCGCATCGCTAATTCTAATGCCAAACCAGATTTGCCTGTTGCCGTTGCTCCACAAATTACAATTAATTTAGTCATTCGTTATATAGTCGTTTGTCTTTTTCCATTTTTATCAAAAAGATTTTGCCAGTAGAGGATTAAAATGTATCAACTAAAAATAATTCCGCCTAAAAAAGACAACAAATATCCTTCATCATTACTCAGAAGATAAAAGCAAATCAAATTTTTTTAACGTAGAAATAACGCTACAATAGTATAATATCTCCCTTTGCAAAAAAGATAAAAGCAATTAGGAGTAAATCAACAAGAAGCAATTTAATATAAATACTTAATTATTGATTATTTAATCTTAATATCTCCCTATCTTGCCTTCTCCCCTCCCATCCAATATAAATATATAGACTTAAAGCGCCAATAATTTGAACCAACAGCCGAGAAACCCCAGCAGGTGCATCCCCTATATAAACTTCTCTTGAGATTGCCCTAGCGCAGTCATCAAGGCTTTTGTGCTAGAATCTTGGAGTGTTTTTGACTTTTCGCCTTTAGGCGACTTCACCCCCAACGTATCAGGAGAAATTTCATGACAACCGGTTACGGTGCTGAACAGATACAAGTACTAGAAGGTCTAGAACACGTCCGCAGACGACCGGGGATGTACATCGGTTCCACCGGAACGCGAGGACTTCACCATCTAGTTTATGAAGTGGTGGATAATTCCGTTGATGAAGCTTTGGCAGGTCACTGTACCCATGTCGAAGTTGAACTCAATGCCGATGGTTCCTGCCGAGTCCAAGATGATGGTCGCGGTATTCCTGTTGATACCCATACTAAAACCGGCAAATCAGCACTCGAAACAGTAATGACAGTGCTAGGGGCAGGTGGTAAATTTGGCGGTGGTGGCTATAAAGTTTCCGGTGGACTTCACGGTGTAGGTGTTTCGGTTGTAAATGGTTTGTCGGAGTGGCTGGAGGTTACAGTTTGGCGCGATAAAAAGGTATATACCCAGCGCTACGAACGGGGAATACCCCAAGGCGATTTGAAATCGCAGCCCTCTAAAGACACGCAAACAGGTACGGCTGTACAATTCAAACCCGACGATACAATTTTTCTAACTGGTACTGAGTTCGATTATATTACTTTAGCGGGTCGCTTGCGCGAGTTGGCGTATTTAAATGCGGGTGTGAGAATCACCTTTACTGACAACCGTCTAGAACTTATTAAAAGCGATACGCCTAAAGTCGAAACCTACGAGTACAAAGGTGGAATCCGCGAATATGTTGCCTACATGAACGCTGATAAGCAAGCTTTGCACGAAGAAATTATCTTTGTACAGGGTGAACGTAACAACGTACAGGTGGAAGTAGCGTTGCAATGGTGTACGGATTCTTACTCGGATAACGTCTTGGGTTTTGCCAACAATATCCGCACGGTGGATGGCGGTACGCACCTCGAAGGTTTGAAAGCGGTGTTAACGCGAACGATGAATAGTGTTGCCCGCAAGCGTAACAAAATTAAAGAAAACGAATCAAATCTTAGTGGCGAACACGTCCGCGAAGGATTAACAGCAGTAATTTCGGTGAAAGTCCCCGACCCTGAGTTTGAAGGACAAACTAAAACTAAATTGGGGAATACCGAAGTTCGCGGGATTGTGGATTCGTTTGTAGGGGAAGTACTCACCGAGTATTTAGAATTTCATCCCGGTATTGCTGACTCTATCTTAGATAAAGCTATCCAAGCCTTCAAAGCTGCCGAAGCTGCCCGCCATGCGCGGGAGTTAGTACGTCGCAAATCGGTGTTAGAATCGTCGCCATTACCCGGTAAGCTGGCAGATTGTGCAACCCGCGACCCTAGTGAATCGGAAATATATCTGGTGGAAGGCGATTCCGCTGGAGGTTCCGCCAAGCAAGGACGCGATCGCCGTTTCCAAGCAATCCTACCTTTACGCGGTAAAATCCTCAATATCGAGAAAACCGACGACTCGAAAATCTATAAAAATAACGAAGTTCAATCGTTGATTGCAGCTTTAGGTTTGGGTGTCAAAGGTGAAGAATTCGACATGACGCAACTGCGCTACCACCGCATCATCATCATGACCGACGCGGACGTTGATGGGGCACATATCCGCACGTTGCTGCTGACGTTCTTTTATCGCTACCAACGTGCCTTAGTCGAACAAGGTTACATATACATCGCTTGTCCGCCATTGTATAAAGTCGAACGCGGACGCAATCATTGGTACTGTTACAGCGATCGCGAAAAAAACCAAAGGATTAGCGAGTTCCCCGATAACGCAAACTACACTATCCAACGCTTCAAAGGGTTGGGTGAAATGATGCCCCAACAACTTTGGGATACGACCATGAACCCTGAAAGCCGCACCCTTAAGCAAGTCGAAATCGAAGATGCTGCCGAGGCTGACCGGATATTCACCATTTTAATGGGCGATCGCGTCCAACCACGCCGAGAATTTATCGAAACTTACGGTTCTAAACTCAACCTGATGGATTTAGATATTTAATTGTAAGTTCGCACAAAAGTCATTACCTACAGAGGGGGTAGTTTTAAAACTATCCCCTTTTTCTTTGAAGACAAATGTGGCTACTATAGTTATGCTTCTGCGGAACTATGAATGTTACTTATAAAAGTCGCAAAATATTCAAAATTGGTTTAATACTTTAGTGAAGTGTAAAAAAATATAAAGTAATAAAGTTTGATAAATATATTTTTGATATATTGACGTTCAAAAAATTGCATTTGTCTGAACCTACATACGATGTCCAAGTAGCGAGCGCCAAGTAGTACGCAAGTTCTGGTTATGTTAGTAGTTTTATACAGAAATTTAAGTTTTACTGCTGTAACGAAGTAACTTTTTTATATATATAAATAAAATAAGATTTTTTTATCCGATATAAATATCAAATCTATATTTTTTATGACTGCTTCTAATTCAATCCATACGCGATCGCAAAGCGCGACTCCGCTCGTATCGCTTTTACTAGTCATAAGTTCCTAAGTACTTGCTTTCTTAACAAAAATTAACTGTTAGGGATTAATTATAAACGTCGCTTATCAATACATAATAACTTCATATATATATGTGACGAGCTACTCGATTTCATGGTTATAGATTTACTCAAAAAGCAAAATATTAACTTCACTCATTAGATGCTCGCGCCATCAACTAACCTGATTGTTCCTAGAGAAACCGCGCTTTGTGCGTCATGGTTTTAAAGCAGCAGCTACTTTTAACAACAAGCTACAGTCATGGAGAATGCCTAGAATACAAGTCTTTGTACAAACACAACAACCGGACTTGAAGCTTAGTACATAAAAGGCGCGAATCATCACATTACAATCTCGAATATCACTATCTACCCTTAATCAAGCAAAAATCAAGCTACAGTCATGCCCAGGATGTAAGAAAATCTATCTTCTTATCAGCCATAGTTGTGCCACATTACCGCCATACAGGCATTGTGACGCGATGATTTGGGAATTGCACTATGCATTTTTGTATCAATTGAGCTAATATTGTTAGTCCTGAGTGTCAAAACCGTTTTAAATTGATTAAAATACGTTGTATACAATAAGAACAGTTTGTCAAGTCCCCCAAGGATGACATATCAGTAGCAGGGTAACGTGCAATTGAAATTAAATGAGCTAAAGTTGAATTAATCCGCCAAATGGCAGATTTTGTCCGAACCTCAACAATTTGGTTTAGGTATTCGGCATTCATCAAGTTGAGTCACAAAGAAGCAGTCGGACTCGTCAAACTAATCAGAAGTGCCAATGGTACATTGTCGCTGCGATATTGCGAAGGAAAGCCATAAGAAGTGTGAACTACCTTGCGGGCATCTTATTCGGAATTATCTAGGTTGAACGATTACGTCTAACTTCTAGGGAAAAATAAACCAAGCATGAACCAATATTCATGATTCAGTTCCTGTAGATACCACTCAAAGCGTACGTACATACATTACAATTGTCCACTTAAAAATTTGATGTAGGAAGTGTAAAAAAATGAGTCTTGAGAGCAACTTGAAAGCATGAGCGCAAAAATTAGCTTATAACTATGAAATTACTGTTTTGGAGAATACCTTGAATCCGACTTAAGTAAGTGTGGATGTAATCTTTAAAGTCATGGTAATTGTGCGTGCGATACTTCAAAGTTTAGAGAAATATGAGCGTATGACTACCAGTTTGAATGTCTTTTTGGTAGAACAAGCGTTATCTTACTTAAATACTTGATGTCTAGCGCACAAAAAGAGTGCAATTTCTGTGAAACAGGCTACAATCGGAACAGTCTTTACAGAAAAATATCCAACAGAGCGATTTTCGCTTTTTAGGAGTGGTAAATTTTTTTAGTAAGAAGAGTCTTTATCGGACGATTCAAACGTAAGTTTTGTTGCTTTGCAACATAAATGGCATTTACATAAGATGAAAAAGTTTACATGAGAACCTTTTTGACCGCAATCCCAAACTCGACTTTTGAGAATTGACTGCGGTTGAATAAGGTTGGAATGACAACTTTTCGGAATTCCAAAAGCAATTTGTGTTCAACACAAAATGCTTATGGAAGCAGCATTGGGAAAAGACTACTAAATTATCCTGAAGATGCGTAAAAATTCCGAAAATGTCTTAGGTAATTTGTCATCAACCCTTAACAAAGGGTGTCAATCAAGCTCGTTTTTTTAAAGAGCTATCAACGTATCCTGAGTAATTGAATCTGCAAGGAGCATGAGGAACGCGGCATGAACCAGGCTAACAACGTACTCGAAAATATATTTCAGCCTGACCTAGCAGTAATAGGTCAACCTGATATCGAGTTAGAAGAACTCTTAATAGAGGATGAAGAGGACTTACTGCTTGGCGATGAAGGCGATGATGAGTTTTTAGAACCATCATCAGATGAGGAAGATGCAAAGTCTGGAAAAGCCGCCAAGTCGCGTCGTCGGACTCAAACGAAGAAGAAGCATTACACTGAAGACTCGATTCGTCTTTATTTACAAGAAATCGGTCGGATTCGTTTGCTTCGAGCTGACGAGGAAATCGAATTAGCACGTAAGATAGCTGACTTACTCGAATTAGAAAGAGTTCGAGAAAAATTGTGTCAGCAATTAGACCGCGACCCCAGAGACGCAGAATGGGCAGAAGCAGTACAGTTGCCTTTGCCACAGTTTCGCTATCGCTTGCACGTCGGTCGTCGTGCCAAGGACAAGATGGTGCAATCGAACCTGCGACTTGTGGTTTCAATTGCTAAGAAATATATGAATCGCGGATTGTCATTCCAAGATTTGATTCAGGAAGGCAGTCTTGGTTTAATTCGTGCGGCTGAAAAATTTGACCATGAGAAAGGTTACAAGTTTTCTACCTACGCGACCTGGTGGATTCGTCAGGCAATTACTCGTGCCATAGCAGATCAATCTCGCACAATTCGCCTGCCGGTTCATCTCTACGAAACCATCTCGCGTATTAAGAAAACAACCAAGTTGTTAAGTCAAGAAATGGGTCGCAAACCTACCGAGGAAGAAATTGCAACTCGCATGGAAATGACCATCGAGAAGCTGAGATTTATCGCCAAATCAGCGCAATTGCCTATCTCCTTGGAAACACCTATTGGTAAAGAAGAAGATTCTCGACTCGGCGATTTTATCGAGTCGGATGGCGAAACTCCTGAAGACCAAGTTTCTAAAAACTTATTACGCGAAGACCTTGAAAAAGTCCTCGATAGTCTTAGCCCCCGCGAACGCGATGTTCTCCGCTTGCGTTACGGTTTAGATGATGGTCGCATGAAAACTCTTGAAGAAATCGGGCAAATTTTTAACGTTACCCGCGAACGTATTCGCCAAATCGAGGCAAAAGCACTTCGCAAGTTACGTCACCCCAATCGTAACAGCGTCTTAAAAGAATATATTCGGTAAATAGTTAGGAGTTAAGAGTTAAGAGTTAGGAGTTAGGAATTAGGAGTTAGGAGTTAAGAGTTAGGAGTTAAGAATTAGAAGTTAGGAATTTGCTTTACCTACTGACTACTGACTTCTACCTACTAACTACTGACTTCTAACTACTGACTACTACTAAAAAACAAAAATCTGAAAAACCTGGAGGTGTTTAACTACTTCCAGGTTTTTATTTATTAAATATTTGTAATGCAAATTTAATAATTAGAGAATGTTCCAGAAATGTAAGAAGCCTTGACCTGAAAACAGTTCGATTAAAGCAGCTGCTAAAAAGCCGATCATTGCTAAACGACCGTTCCAAATTTCGGCTTGAGGTGTAAACCCCCAACGCCAAGCATTGCGATCTTCAATTACGGGAGCATTAATTCTTGTAGTATCTTGCATGGTTGGCACTCCAAACTGGATTTACAGAGGTTTGTATCCTTATGTAAATCAATATAACATTTTTTTTTAAGAATTGTTACATGAATTTATATATTTCCAAAGTTTATTGACTTAAATAGCATTTACTGATAATGAAAGTTAGGGAGTTAGGAGTTAGGAGTTAGGAATTAGGAGTTAGGAGTTAGGAATTAGGAGTTAGGAGTTAGAAATCTACTTATTTTCTTTCTTTTTACCTTTCCCCTTTCCCCTTTTCCCCATTCCCTACTCCCTTACATCTTCAATTCGATAACAGAAGTGATTTTTTCGTCGCGGTTGAGTTGAAGAATATTTTCGCCAGTGCCATCACGACCTAATAGTGGGACTGTCTCCACATTCAGACGCACGACACGCTGCTGATTGGTGACTATAGCCACTTCGGTATTTGCTACGGAACAGGCAATACCAGCCAAAGCATCAGTTTTGCTAGTAAATTTGCAGCATTGAATTCCAATATCACCTCGGTTAGCAACGCGCAAATTGCTAATTGTCATTCGCTTGGCGTAACCAAGCTCTGTAACAATCAAAATATTCTCGGCATTGGCAAAACTGGTACAACCTGCCATCGTCTCATTCAAACGTAGACGCATTCCTTGTACTCCCATTGCTGCCCGACCCATTACGGGTAATTGTTCATCTTTGACTGTAAACCGCAATAAGCGTCCACCGGAACTAGCGAGGATAATTTGATTGCCAACAGTTACGAACGGAGTCGATAGTAATTCGTCATCATCTTTGAGCTTGGTAACAGTAATACCGCGACGGGTGAGATTAGTAAACTCAACCAGTGGCAACCGCTTAATACGCCCCTGTTTGGTGAGGAGAATCATCTCACTGCTTTCGGGATTTTCTGGTAAGAGAAAGCGATTGAGGATTGCTTCGGTAGCACCTTGAGCAGTGCTACTAAGTAAAGTAATTAACGGAGTACCGCGTGGATTGCGTCCGGTTGCAAGTGGAATATCACCAACGCGAATCGGGTAAACTTTTGCACTGCTAGTAATTACAAGCAAGTCTTTGTCGGTATCGGTTTGGGAAGTTTGGAGAATGACATCGTTATCAGACGTAGCATTGTCAGTTTTTGGCTTCTTACCATTGGGTTGACTGCGTCGTGCATAGCCGCGATATGTTACCTCTAAAATAGTATCTTCAGCAGGAGTATTGTTGATTTGAACTTTGGATGTCGGGTTGTCGTCATCCTCCGCTCCTTTGCTTTTTTGCTCCCCTACTCCTTTACTTGAATACTCCTGAGCAATTATTTTAGTACGACGTTCGTCGCCAAATTTACGTTTGAGATTACGCAAATCTTTTTTGAGCGACTTGAGCAACTCTTTGCGATCGCCTAATAATTTTTGCAGCGTTCCAATTTGTTCGGATAATTCCCTAAATTCTTGCTGGAGGTTTTGCTGTTCCAAGCCGGTGAGACGACGTAAAGGCATTGACAAAATTGCATCGGCTTGTGCCGAGCTTAACTCTAGCCTGTTGATGAGATTAACTTTTGCCGTGCTACCATCGGGTGCTTGCCGCAAAATACTAATTACTTCATCCAAAGAAGCCAAAGCTTTGAGCAACCCAGACACCAAATTCAAACGATTTTCAGCCTTGCCCAACTCGTAGTTATAGCGACGCAACAAACTTTGCTCGCGGAAACTCAAAAATTCCAGCAATAAATTCCGCAAACTCAACTGTCTAGGTTGCCCATCAACTATTGCCAGAAGAATTGCCCCAAAATTTGTTTGCAGTGCCGTTTGATGGTACAAATGCTGAAGAATTTCCTGGGGATTCGTATCGCGTTTGAGTTCAATAACTACCCGTATCCCATCGCGATCGCTCTCGTCCCTCAGATCCGAAATACCATTCAAACGAGCTTGATTAACCAGTTCGGCAACTTTTTCAATCCAAGCAGCTTTATTAACTTGATACGGCAACTCGGTAATAATAATTGCCATACGGCGCTTTGTACCGCGACTTGCGGGAATTTCCTCAATTTGGGCAATTCCGCGCAATACGATACTACCGCGACCAGTTGTATAAGCCTCTTTAATCCCCGAATTTCCGACAATTTCGCCCCCTGTCGGGAAATCGGGAGCGGGGATTAACTCAAACAACTTTTCATCCGATAATTCGGGGTTGTCGATTAAAGCAACTAATCCATCAACAACTTCATTCAGATTGTGCGGAGGAATATTCGTTGCCATGCCGACAGCAATACCAGCACAACCATTAAGGATTAAATAAGGTAGTTGCGCGGGTAAAACAGTTGGTTCTTGCTGCGAGTTATCAAAGTTACCAACAAATTCAACCGTTTCATCACCAATTTCCGTCAGCATTCCCTCGTGGGTAATCGACGCTAGGCGCGTTTCCGTGTATCGCATCGCCGCAGGTGGGTCGTTATCAACGCTACCAAAGTTACCGTGTCCTGCTAGCAATGGGTAGCGGCAAGAAAAGTCCTGTACCAATCGTACCAATGCATCGTAAACCGATTGATCGCCGTGAGGGTGATATTTACCGAGAACATCCCCGACGACACGGGCACATTTTCGATAAGGTCGGTCGGGTGTTAATCCTAACTCGTGCATCGCGTATAAAATCCGACGATGTACGGGTTTTAAGCCATCGCGCACGTCAGGTAACGCTCGCCCTACAATCACGCTCATGGCATATTCAAGATAAGACCGTTGCATCTCGGTGTGGAGGGCTGTGGTGATTACCTGTCCCGTTGAGAGAAGGTTTAACTGTTTTGCCATGAGTTTTTTTACCTGAAATTTAATAACACATTTAAAGCCGTAACCGTTGCTGAAACTAAGCACTGCTGCAACCACAGCATAGCGGATGAAATACAATTCATCACAAAATTTTGATACTTACAGGATAAAAAGCAGTAGTATTATCCTTGATAACGGGGATAGATATTGATTAATTAAAAGGATACTCACAATTGTCGTAACTCAGGTGGTCATGCGATTCACCCTATAAATTAAGTTCTCATGAAAACTGTTTTAATTGTCGAAGACGATCTGATTAATGCTCGCGTTTTTTCCAAGATTTTGACCAAACGCGGCGGCTTGGATGTTAAGCATACGGAAAATGTAGAAGAGGTAATGAGAATTGCCTCGAACGGAGAGGCAGACATTATTTTGATGGATGTTTCATTATCACGCAGTGTTTACCAAGGTAAGTCTGTTGATGGTATCAAAATTACGCAAATGTTGAAATCCGACCCACAAACTGCTTCCTTACCAATTATTCTGGTGACAGCTCACGCGATGGAAGGCGATCGCGAGAACTTTCTCAAGCAAAGTGGAGCAGATGACTACATTTCTAAACCCGTTGTAGACCATCAAAAGTTTGTAGACCAAATCGTGGCACTGTTACCCAAAAACGGCGATAACTAAGGTTTTTTCGGACATGCGGCACTACGAATAGCGCTTGTTGCCTTTATCCCCAATGAGTCAGCAATCCCTGACCTCAATTCAATTTAACAGTTTGGATCGAGAACGGTCGCCTAACTTTGTATGTTGGGCGACCGTTTCCCAATCTTATGAATATATATGTACTATTTTGAGTGTAATTAATCAATAGCAAATCGGAAATAAGTAGGGAGTGGGGAGTAGGGAGTGGGGAGTTAGGAGTTAGGAGTTAGGAGTTAGGAGTTAGGAGTTAGGAGTTAGGAG
>CAXTCQ010000215.1:0-14327 GCA_964242965.1 uncultured Calothrix sp.
ATATCTTCAAACCATCTCTAAAACAACGCTTTCTCTTTATGACCTTTGTGTACTTCGTGGTTTAACCACAAAGTACACAAAGTACGCAAAGAATAAGAGTAATATACCTGTACTAGGGTAATTATTGAAATTATGTAGGGTACGTTATGGATTTCAAAAATCACGCACCCTACAAATACTTAATTTTGTAAAGGCACTTGGGAACGAGTTAATAAAACAGGGAATATGCAATCAACTAAAAACTACCAACAACTTGTAGATACTTTTAAAACTACTTCTAAATTACTCAATTTCAATCCGCAATTACAAAACGATATTACAGCTATCTGTAACTATCTCGTCAATCCTAACTTTCGGATTGCGGTGTTTGGTCCCTTTAATCATGGCAAGTCAACTTTGTTAAATGCCATGTTAGGGGATAAAACTTTACCAATCGATTTAATTCCCACCACTGGTGCAGCAATTAGCGTGAAATACGGGACGGATATTAGAACTCGAATCATGCTTACTGACGGTAGCGAAATCTATCGTAGCGGGACTGATATTTTGAAGCAATTCGCAATTCTCGATGGTGACAGAAGAATGCGGAATGATGTTGCATCTGTTGAAGTTTTTTATCCGCATCCTTTTTTAAAAACAGGAATTGAATTTCTTGATTTACCCGGTACAAATGACCGCGAAGCGCAAGATATTTTAGTCAAAGAACAGCTTTTGAGTGCTGATTTAGTTGTGCAATTACTCGATGCACGAAAGTTGATGACTTTAGGTGAACGCGAAAATTTGCGCGATTGGTTATTAGATAGAGGTATAAAAACAGTTATTTTCGTTGCTAATTTTATTAACTTACTCGAACCCGAAGAACAAAAAGAAGTCCAAAATCGCTTGCGGTTTGTTGCTGAAAGCTTTCGTGCCGAACTTCCACCGGGTTTTAGTAATTTATATCGGGTTGATGCGTTGCCTGCTTTACGTGCAAGACTCAAAGGTGATGTCGCAGCGGCAAGTAGTAGCGGGTTAGTAGAGTTTGAAACTGCACTGCAAAATATTGCGGGAATATTAAAGCACGATAAAAATGTTAGTTCTCCAAGGGTGGAAGCTGTTGCAAGGCAATTACAGGAATTATTGAGAGCAAAAATTACTCCGCTACAAAGTGAAATTCAAAAAGTTAATGATAAAAATCAGGCTGCAAATGATATTAAAAAACGTGCTGAAACATTAATCCAACAGGGTTTTGATACAAGTTTAAATAAATTACGCCAATGGTTAGCTTTATCAAATCTGCGCGAAAAATATCAAGCTAATGCAGCGGTGGAATTAGCAAAAGATAATTTCTCAACTTGGGAAAGCAATACAATAAAAAAAGATTTGAATGAATTACAATTAGCCGTAGTTAAATGGCTACATCAAGCTTACGAGTTCTTCCAACAAGAACGTCCTGAAGATTTACTAATACCTTTCCCCAAGCATCCGCAAGTTATACCACCAAGAAACGACAATTATAACGATTTGAACGAACCCGGTTCTATAGCTGTTGGTAGTGGGATTGGTTGGTTAATTGGTGGTCCTTTGGGTGCGGCAGTTTTGGGAAGTATTACTTATTTAGTTAATAAAAATTTACAACAGCAAGATGATATAGTAGCGGGATCTTATCATCAACAAGTAGCAAAATTGTGTGTTGATGCTGTTGATGGATATTTAGATAATTTTAGCCGTCAAGGATTAGTTATTTTAGCCGAATACGAACGCGAAGCTGCTAGAGTAATTAGATTTATAGAAAGCGTTGAATCATCTGAAATTATTAAAAAGCGCGAAGAATTGCGAAGTTGGCAGAATACTTTAAGACAGTTGAATCAAGAATTAGAAAGCTGTTTAGGTATTACTATTGCGCGTGAATATCAAGTAAATGTGGAAACCCCAAAAAGTAGTAACAATCAATCGGTATATCGGTCGCAAGGAGTTGGCATCAAGGAAGATGTGGGAACAAGAAGCAATGAGGTAAAACAGCAAGCACAGGTAAAAGTTGAAGTCGAAAATAATCCCGGTTCAATTCCATCTCCAAAACCTCCAAGTGTTGCTGAAGTCGAAGCAAAGTTTCGGAATTGGGAACTCGATCAAGAAATCGCGCAAATGAAAGCAGAAATGGGTGTACCGGGATATCATAAGCAACGTAATAGTTCGAATGAAACTAAGCAAAAAGTAGAAAAGGATAAAGTGAAGAATGCTTATGAAATTTTAGAATTGCAAAATAATGCTTCAATTGCTGATATAAAAATAGCTTATCGAAAATTAGTGAAAAAATGGCATCCTGATTTATTTATAGGAAAACCACAATTACTACAAGAAGCACAGGAAAAAATGCGACAGTTTAATGAGGCTTATACAATTTTATCTGAGTCTGATAAATAGGGATTATAAATTAATACGGTTCAGTTAAAGCGAAAAATAAAATAACGTAGTAGTACGTTTCATAAGTTCTGTAGCAAGATCCCGCAGGGTGGGGCTATCAGATCCCCGACAACTCCTGCGAAGTCGCAGGCTCCGTCACTTTAATTAATGATGCAGGAGAAGTAACGGCTTTTCAAGCCTAGCACTCAATAGTGATGCACGAAAAATATCTGAAAATCAAACCAGACCACAGAATTGTGCTATACCCTACAGCAACACGGGAGCGAACGCTCCACCCAACCTACCATTACTATCATTACTTTTAAATTACGCGATTACCAAACTTTACTCAACTTCAAAACAAATCCAGGTAATACAGGTTCTCCACTCAAACTGGTAGGATTATCCAAGCATTCTACTGCCATTCCCGGACGGTATATATAGACTTTGCGGTTTTTTCTATCGATTAACCAACCAAGCTGTATCCCTTCCTCTTCCATATATTCCTGCATTTTTTCCTGCAATGGCTTGAGATTATCACTTGCTGACCTAAGTTCAACAACAAAATCAGGACAAATGGGTGCGAATTTTTCTTGCTGTTCATCGGATAAACTATTCCAACGCTCCAATTTCATCCATGAAGCATCAGGTGACCTTTCCGCACCTGTTGAGAGAGTAAATCCCGTACTGGAATCAAAAGTCAAACCAGTACCATCCTGTTCTGACCACACCCATAACTGTCCGAAAATATTACCTCCACGATTTCCTGTTTTTCCTCCAGTTGGTGACATAATTGATATTTCTCCAAATTTATTTCGCTCGATGCGTAAATCGCGGTTAGCTTGACATAAGTCAAAAAATTGTTCATCGCTAATTTTCATCGAAGACGGAAATTGCAACATCAGAGGGAATGACATCATGGTAATTTCCTTACACTTCTAAATATTTATTATGCAGGCTTGATTTTATTTTGACGTATAACACAAAAGGGTGGGAACTTCCCCACCCTTTACATATATTGAGAGACGCGAAATTTATTAGAGACGCGAAATTTCGCGTCTCTACATTCTTTTTCGGAAATTGCTATTTCCAGCTTTACTTGTTTGGCTGAGGAGTCATCCGTAGATATGGTTTCACTTCTTCATACCCTTTCGGAAATTTCTCTTTCAGCACTTCGGGGTCTTTCAACGAGGGGACAATAACAACGTCCTCACCATCTTTCCAATCAGCAGGAGTGGCAACGCTGTAGTTGTCGGTCAGTTGCAACGAGTCAATCACGCGCAAAATTTCATCAAAATTGCGTCCGGTGCTGGGAGGATAGGTAAAGCTGAGACGCAGTTTCTTTTGCGGGTCTATAACAAATACGGAACGCACCGTTACAGTAGCAGCCGCATTTGGATGAATCATATCGTAAAGCTCGGAAACTTGACGGTTCGAGTCGGCTAAAATTGGGTAATTTAGTGTAGTTTTTTGGGTTTCTTCGATATCGCCAACCCAACCATTGTGCGAATCAACATCGTCTACACTAAGTGCGATCGCTTTAACATTACGCTTGTCAAATTCAGGTTTGAGCTTTGCGACTGTACCAAGTTCAGTGGTACAAACTGGAGTAAAATCAGCAGGGTGAGAAAATAAGATTACCCAGCTATCACCCGCCCAATCATAGAAGTTTATATCGCCGTGTGTCGATGCTTGAGTAAAGTTTGGTACTGTATCACCTAAACGAAGAGCCATGCGAGATTTCCTATGGTTCAATCATACGTATCTACTCTATGCATCATCTCATAAAACACGGTATTCCGATCGGGGAAGGGGGAAGGGGGAAGGGGAGAAGGGAAGGAGGGCAGAAGAGAAGATTTCTGTCTTCCTTATCTACTCCCTACTCCCTACTCCCTAATTCAACGGTTCAATCATTCCTCGCAATCCACTGTTGTTGAGAGTTCGTATCATCTGTTCGGCGTTAAAGGTGCTGTTAAATACACCAACTTGAATAACTCCTTGCCCGCGCCAAACGGTGCGAAATGCACCTGGGGCAAGTAAACGAACGATTTCTTCGTCTCGATTGCTGGTAACGGGGACTACAACACGGTATCGCAATCCGCTGGAGGCTGTTGCAATTGGTGCCCCTGTTGACGCAATCAACGAAGGTGTCGCATAACCCATTAAAGGGGCAGTTTGGGGTATTGGAATTGGCGACATGTTGTTAATGGAAATATTTGAGGTAGGAATCGATAACATCGCTGCACCTGTACCCGGAACGGTTCGGATTGGTTGTAATGGTTGAGGAGGCATCACTGAAGGTCGGATTGTTGCTAATGCGACTGGTTCGCCTGCAGATTGGGGTGCTGAAAACTCTATGGTTTGGGGGTTTATCCGCACGTAATTTATTTGTGGTGTGGTATTTGCAACTTGAGGGGATTGAGATGTAGGTAGGTTGCTGGGTGCGGGGAAACTGCTTGCGCTGGGGTTAGCTGCATTTATAAATGAGGTGGCAGCTTGTAGGGGCATAAGTTGACTGTTTAAACCGCTGCGAACACCATTACTGACAACGTTGTTAGCAATATTAGGAATTACGCCTGCTATTGGCTTTTTGCTGGAACGATTGCGGGTAACGTTATTTCGAGGTAGCGTTGCGGTGAGACGGCTACTCGGTTGTTGGGTAGTTTCTCCAGTGTTGGGAGCAGTAAATGCTAGAGCGTTGCCCGATACGGCAGTTGTCTGAGTTGATTGCGCGTTTTGAGCGATGGGTGTGGTATTGCCGCTGACATCAACTTTACCAGCGATACGCGAAGTTGCTAGAGCATTGCCAACTGCACCAAAAATTTGTTTGGAAGCATTCGCATTAATGTCGTAGCGGGCATTATTTTGAAAGTCATTTCCACCGGGTTCGGATGCGCTACCCAAATCGGGCATTGCTTGGGCTATAACAACTAACCCATCTTCGCGGTTGCCTTGAATTAAATTATTGCGTAATTTCGGACGCGCATTCGCTTGGACGATGATGCCAGCACGGTTAGATAGAATTTGATTGCTTATAATTACAGGTTCGGCATTTTGAGCAATATTGATACCAAATCCTGTTTGTTGAAATATATTTTCGACAACTGAAGCGCGGGAAGTCCCAGCAACCGTTAAACCGTTTGCCCCGTTACGATAAAAATAATTTTTACTAATTGTTGGCGTACCGCTTCCGGTTACTGAAATACCATCTTGGATGCAGCTAACGAAGGTATTTTCGCTGACTGTCGGGTTGGTTGACTCAATCAACATTCCGTAACCGCGTGGTTTGGGATTCGTCACCGTCACCCCCATTAACCCCGATTGGTTTGCACCGACAATGGCAGCATTCTGCTTGCCGTAACTGCGACTGAGATAATCATCTCCACCCTGAATTATAATATCTCTTCCCTTAGTTGAGGTATCACCTTGAATCGATACGCCCGGTTTGAGGATGAGGGGAAATATTTCGCCCGTTTCGGCGCTATAAGTGCCCTTTGCAAGGGTAATTACTGTATTCGGTCTAGCAACTTGCAAGGCATGGGTAATCGTCTTAAATGGGGCAGCTTCGCTACCAAAGGCTTTGTTATCTCCGACACTTGGGTTGACAAACAGGACGCTAACCTGAGAGATTGATTTTTCACCCAGTAGATTTGACTCGGATGGTTTTAGCGTTTGAGCTTCGGCGCTACTTAGTAGGTTGGCATCTAACAATGTCGTGCCTGCAACGCCGAAGCAGACGCTAAGTAACAAAACTGAAGAACGAAACAGCGAGATTAAACAATTCGTTTTGAGGAAACGAGATGATTTGCGACCTTTAATTACCAATTTAGTTGACACCATAACTGCGCTTTGGAGATTGGGGAACAATTTAGAGGGGTGAATCAACTTGACTGCACTCCTTCGACCAACAAAACTTTTTTATACCTTTCTGGGCAATATGTCGATAAGGTTCATCACATATTGACCTATTCGCTATTTTTGATACAAAGTAACTTAGTAAAGATTTACTTAGATGCGAAACACACGCCAATATGAAACAGGCTGACTGTTACGATAAAAGCACTAATGGGGTTGTTGTAATGGTCGAACCATACAGCCAGAAAGAGCAGATTCAGCAGATTGTTTACCGCATTTTAGATGCAAATCTAGACCGTGCCCGCGAGGGTTTGCGAATTCTTGAGGAATGGTGTCGCTTTGGGTTAAACAATGCTCAAATGGCTTCTGAATGCAAGCAATTGCGACAAGAAGTAGCAAGCTGGCATTCTCCGGAATTGCGTGCTGCACGCGACACGTTGAATGATGCGGGTACAGAACTTTCCCATCCGCAAGAAGAAGTGCGTTCGAGTATCAAATCGCTCTTGCAGGCGAATTTCTGTCGCGTCCAAGAAGCATTGCGGGTACTCGAAGAATATGGCAAGCTTTACCATCCGAATATGGGAAAAGCATTTAAGCAGATGCGCTACCGAGTTTATACCCTCGAAACTAGTTTAATGGGTTACGAGCGGCATCAATTGTTGTTGCGATCGCGTCTTTACCTTGTCACCTCCCCGGCTGAAAATATCTTACAAACTGTCGAATTGGCGCTCAAGGGTGGATTAACGCTCGTTCAGTACCGCGATAAATATAACGATGATACTGTACGTCTCGAAAATGCCCGGAAATTACGGCAGCTTTGCCACGCATACGGGGCATTGTTTATTATCAACGACCGCGTAGATTTGGCGTTAGCTGTAGATGCAGATGGCGTGCATTTAGGACAACTTGATATGCCGATTGCAACAGCAAGGCAGCTACTCGGACCCCAGCGCTTGATAGGTCGTTCTACCACAAATTCCGATGAAATGCAACAGGCAATTGCCGAAGGTGCTGATTATATCGGTGTAGGACCAGTATATGAAACGCCCACAAAGGAAGGTAAAGCCGCTGTCGGCTTGGAATATATTCGTTATGCAGCAAGGCATAGTACAGTACCTTGGTTTGCAATTGGTGGTATTGATACGACCAATATCAACGATGTTATCGCTGCAGGTGCAATGCGTGTAGCAGTAGTGCGCGCTGTAATGCAAGCCGAACAGCCAACTTTAGTCGCACAGTACCTACTTTCGCAACTCCATCTCGTCCAAACTGAGCGAGGTCAGTCGCATGTCTAAACAAATTATACTTCATGTCAATGGAGAATCTCGCAGTTGTGTAGCCCAGACTACTTTGCCAGAAGTACTTCAGCAATTGGGCTTTAATCCGCGCCTGATTGCTGTCGAGTACAATGGCGATATTTTACACAAACAGTTTTGGGATAATACGGTAGTGGAGGCAGGCGATCGCATTGAGGTTGTGACGATTGTTGGGGGGGGATGAAAGTTAGGAGTTAGGAGTTAAGAGTTAGGAGTTACAATTTACCCTTTACCTAATATTCGAGGCAATTGCAAAACTAACGGTGACGCTAACACCCGTCGCAATTACCAAATCTAGTTGTTTTTAATAAACTAACTTAGTTACATCCGGCGTGTGATGCCAAAATGCCATATGAAAACCGATATCAGTCTGAAATCGGCATTTTTACCTTTATTAATATTTCCCCCTTCTCCCCTTCTCCCTCTTGTCCCCCTTCTCCAATTTAAAAAGCCTCTCTCATTTATGAGAAAGGCTCTATGAAGTTTTGTAAAATAAATTTATCGTACTGTTATTAAAACATATTCATAACAGCAATAATACTGACGCTAGTCAGCATCACCATAACTCCCATAGCGATAGATACACCGTAGGAATTCGATTTTGAGTCGTTCATATTAATAACACCATGAATTTTTAATGAGTATATTCACAATATCAAGGTGCTTATACTTAAATAAGAAAAAAACTTAAAACTTAAATTTTTGTAATCTATCTTAGTATTTGCACTAGTGGAGACTCAAGGCATTTTGCAGATAATATTGCCGTTTTACAATCAAATTGCTCTATAATCGCCTGCAAAATGGCACTTTATTTTTATTAAGTAATATTAAGGGTAAATTTTAATTATCAAAAAACTGCTTGCGAATCGCTTTGAGAACTTGCAGCAATTCCACTGACGATTCTGGACGAGTTATATCTAATTTTGGCAAAAGCTGATAAATTGGGATTCCTTGCTGAATATAGACAAACTGATAATCCATCCCGTTTGTAGTTAATCCCCAAACCGATGATTGCTGTTCGATACCTTTATATGCGTAGGTAAGTAATTGCGGTAATCCATCGGATGCGTTGACACTACTATTTTTTGTCTCAATTACTAAAATCCAGAAAGGTGTAGTTTCGCTTCTTCCCTGCTGCTTGTTAACAGCGAGTATATCCATACGTCCTTTGATGAGAGTGTCTTCATCCTCGATGAATATATCAGCAATCTTTTCTTCTAAAGTTATTTTGATATTAGGTATGTAAAAACCAACTAAATTCATCAATGGGGCAATGAAAAGAAACTTGATTAGTCCTTCAGAAATTTTACCAGTTGCATAGTATTCTTGGAAAAGGTTGCGGATGTTTTCTAATTCTTTATTTTCATTTTCGGTTAAAGTTTCTAATGACAAAAGCGATTCAAACGAATTATTTAATTGCTGCTCAAATTTTAGACGCTTTTTAACGTCATTTAGGCTGAGATTACTTGCATCAAGGGCAGTTGTCATAGCTGAAGAATGATTATGAAAATTTTGGTATGATTGTACTATGAAAGTTGCCACTGTAGATTATTTTTATTGCGATCGCATTTTTATATCTAAAACTGCGTGTCACTCTACTAGTACATAACAACGGAAATAAACCAACCATTCCAAACAGACAAAAAGCCGACAAAATAAGCTTTACCCCTTCTGCCTTCTACCTTCTTACTTCTGCCAACCTGTATTAGTTTGATGCTTACTATATCGTTGTAGTATTATTTGGCTGGATGCAAAAATAGATTAAGAGGACGAACCACAAAGACACAGAGAGCGCTGAGGAAGAGGAAAGAGAGAATATAGCGTAGGCATACTACCACGCAGATAGGCAAAATACGAGTTATTATTTTTCTCTTTGGACAATATTCCCCTGTTGCGAAAATCACATTAATTGGTACACTTTTACTTTATCCGTTCAGATGCCCAACGCCAATGGTTCACATAAAGCGCGTTGAACTTACCAATTTCAAATCCTTCGGTGGTACTACTTCTGTCCCTTTACTACCGGGGTTTACTGTCGTGTCCGGACCTAATGGTTCGGGAAAGTCGAATATTCTTGATGCTTTATTGTTTTGTCTGGGTTTGGCAGGTTCTAAGGGGATGCGTGCTGATAGACTCCCCGATTTGGTCAATACTACCCAGGTTAGCAAGGGACGTGCGACGGTTGAAGCTAGTGTAACGGTAACTTTTGATTTATCCGACCATCAACCGGATGAAATATTAGATGAAGAGGATTTGGTTGTGACTGTCCTCGATGATGATTTGGTGAATGAGGAAACTGAGGAACAACCGTCTGAGGAACTTAGCGAAGACGATAAAACTCGCAAGGAAAAAATTCGCGCTAAACCTGGGGAGGATTGGAGTGTAACTCGGAGGTTGCGGGTAACGCAGACGGGTACTTATACGTCCAATTATTATATAAACGGGATTTCGAGTACTTTGACTGAGTTGCATGAGGAACTCGAACATTTGCGGGTGCATCCCGACGGGTATAATGTTGTTCTTCAGGGTGACGTTACGAGTATTATCTCGATGAATGCGCGGGAACGTCGAGAAATTATTGATGAATTAGCGGGGGTTGCTACATTTGACCGGAAAATTCGGCAAGCTAAGGGAACTTTGGAGGAAGTTAAGGAAAAAGAAGATAGTAGTCGGATTATTGAGTCGGAGTTGGTGACGCAGTGCGAAAGACTCTCGCAGGATAAAGCCAAAGCTGAAAAATATCAGAAGTTGCGGGTTGAGTTTCTTGAAAAGCAAAAATGGGAAGCTGTGTTATCTTGGAGGACTTTGCAAAATCACCAAGAAAGGTTACAAACACAAATTCAAGCTGGTGACAGGCAAAGTACCGAATTTGGGGAACAGCTTTCAGATTTAAATAATCAGATAGACCGAAAAAATATCGAACTTGAGGAACTTAATGCAAATCTCAAAGCGTTGGGTGACGAACAACTTTTAGCAACGCAGTCAAAGTTAGCTAATCAGGAAGCTGAAAAAAAGCAACTTCAACGTCAGTTAGGGGAATTAGAAGCACAAGTGCGAGAAACTGCTAGGAAACTCGAAAATAATCAGCAGGAAATTCTCCAACACCAACAAAACCTCGAACAAATTACCCAAGCACAGACTTTAGAAAGAGATTCGATTACCTATTGTCAGCAACAACGCGATCGCACGCAACTGGATTTAGAAAACTCGCGTACTGCTGCGACCGAAATCGCTTCGGCTTCTGAAGCTTGGGTACAACAACAAACAACTCTCAACCGTCAAATTGAGACTTTACTGCAAACTTTGGAACCGCAACGCACCGAACAAGCGCAGTTACAGGAACGTTGGGGTCAATTGCAGCAACAAATTCACGAACAAACTGAGTTATTACAACAAATCGAACCGGAGTTAGGGGAAAAAGAGTTACAGGTATCCCAGCTTGAAGTTGATTTTACCGCTTCGAGTACACCAATTCAAGATTTAGCCGAAAATGTCGCTGCTACCGAACAAGAATTACAACTTCAGCAGGAAACTCAAAAGCGTCTTCTTGCCGAACAACGCGATAAACAACGGCAACTCGATAAATTAGAAGCACAAACCCAAGCACAACAGGAAGCACAGGGTACGCAGGCTAGTAAGGTAATTTTACAGTCGGGACTTCCGGGTGTTTGCGGATTGGTTGCGGAGTTGGGACGGGTCGAACCGCGCTATCAATTAGCTTTGGAAATCTCTGCTGGTACTAGATTGGGGCAAATTGTTGTCGAAGATGATAGCATTGCTGCTGCTGGTATCGAATTACTCAAACAGCGACGTGCGGGAAGGGCAACTTTTCTGCCGATGAATAAAATCCAGGGACAGCGACTTCCAGGGGTGGGGAATTTGCGAAGTGCAAGGGGATTTATCGATTTTGCTGTGAATTTAATCGAATCTGAGCCTATATATAAAGATATCTTCGCCTATGTTTTCGGCAGTACGGTTGTCTTTGAATCTTTAGAACCTGCACGGAGATTTTTAGGAGAATACCGCATCGTTACTTTGGAAGGGGAATTACTCGAAGCTAGTGGAGCCATGACCGGTGGTAGTATGGGAGCGCGATCGCAACTTCGATTTGGAAAACCCGAAGCAGCAGAATCGGAGGAAGCTAAAGCGATAAAACGAAGGTTGACGGAAATTGAGCGCGTTTTGGAAAGATGTACTGAAGCAATCGGCAATTTAACAGTGCGAGTTAAGCAATTATCCCAAGAATTGACCGAATCTCGTCAAGGAAAACGCGAACAGCAATTGCGGTTAGAACAATTGCAAAAAGAAGTCAAAGCTTTAACTAGCCAAGTTCAAAGTACGAAAAATCAACTTTCCCAAAACCAGGAACGTTTCACCACCGCACAATCCCGCTTAGAAATATTAATGCGGGAATTACCAAGTCAAGAGCAGCAATTGCAACAACTTCGTCAAACCCTTGCCGAGTTAGAAGCCTCGCAAACACCGAGTGAATGGCAACAAATCCAAGCTACCATCAAACATACTGAGCAACAATTGAAACAGCGCGAAACAGCATTGCGCGAAGCCGAACAGCGATTAATTAATCTCGAAACCCAACAGCAGCGACTTAACGAACGCATTCAAGAATCGTCCGTGCGAGTTATTGAATATCAACAAAATCAAACTACAGCGAGCGTTGCAATTAATCGCATTTCTACCGAAATGACAGTACTTAGCACTGCAATCGACCAAACCCGTGCTGCATTGACCGAGATGGAAGCGAATTTAGGAGAAGAAAAGAAAAAACGGGATGCGCTGGAAGGGGAAATGCGATCGCACCTTCTCAAACAGCAACAAATCGAATGGGAAATCCAGAAACTCCAAGAAAGTCAACTTACCCGACGTGAAGAACTAGCAAACGTTCAAGCACAACTGCAAACAGTCTCCCAAGAATTACCCTCACCCTTACCCGAAGTTCCCGACAAAGTTGATTTAGAAGAACTTCAAAAAGAATTACGCAGTCTCAGCAAACGAATGCAGGCAATGGAACCCGTCAACATGCTGGCATTAGAACAATACGAACGGACTCAAAACCGTCTCCAAGAATTAACCCAAAAACTAGAAACATTAGAAGGCGAACGTACCGAATTACTTTTACGCATCGAAAATTTTACCACATTACGCCAACGCGCCTTCAAAGAAGCATTCGATGCTGTCAACGAAAACTTCCAATCAATATTTGCCACACTTTCCGACGGAGACGGATACCTCCAATTAGACAGCCCCGACGACCCCTTTGGCAGCGGGTTAAACCTCGTCGCACAGCCCAAAGGAAAGCCCGTACAGCGGCTTGCATCGATGTCGGGGGGTGAAAAATCCTTAACAGCATTAAGCTTTATTTTCGCGCTGCAAAAATATCGTCCTTCACCCTTTTATGCCTTTGACGAAGTAGATATGTTCCTCGACGGTGCAAACGTCGAACGGTTGTCTAAAATGGTAAAACAACAGGCACAACAAGCACAATTCCTAGTTGTGAGTTTGCGCCGCCCAATGATAGAATCAGCCGAACGTACAATCGGTGTAACTCAAGCACGCGGAGCATATACCCAAGTATTGGGAATCAAGCTCAAAAGCGAACATACATCCGCTTGATTTTTTGTTAATAATAGTGTATAGATTAACCGGATTCGAGAATCAGGACTCGGTATATAATGACCTCTGAACAAACTATTAGACGCTCAGATATTTTAAACACCCAGGTAGTCACCAGCGACAACGGCAGGCGACTAGGTATCATCAATCAAGTATGGGTTGATGTGGATCAACGCGAGGTTGTGGCATTTAGCCTGCGAGACAGCCTGATTTCCGTTTCCGGTGTACCTCGTTACATGTATTTAGAGAGTATCAGCAAAATCGGCGATGTTATTCTCGTCGAAAACGAAGATGTTATCGACGACATCGACCCAGAAGCTTACAGCAACCTGGTAAACTGGGAAGTCATCACCGAAACAGGCGAAGTATTAGGTCGAGTACGCGGCTTTAAATTTGATACCATCAAAGGTAAACTTTTATCGATTACGATTGCCTCGCTAGGATTGCCACAAATTCCCGAACAAGTATTGAGTACATACGAATTATCCGTCGAAGAAATCGTCAGTACAGGTCCCAACCGACTGATAGTATTTGAAGGAGCCGAAGAACGAGTGACTCAACTTTCAGTCGGTTTACTCGAACGTCTCGGTATCGGTAAAGCACCTTGGGACAGAGACGATGATGCAGAATACGTTACTCCCCGCACAGTTGCACCACCAAATCAACTACCCAGCGGCGTACCCCTCGAAGCACCCAAAGTCAAAATTCGCACCCCCGAACCCGTCGAAGAACCCGCTTGGGATGAAGACTATTACGAAGAAGAACGTCCGCGTCGGCAAGTAATGGAAGCACGTCCCGTAGAGTCGATTCGTTATGAAGAAGATGACGACGAATATGAAGAAGACAACTGGAGTGAAGCCACAGGCAAAGACAAGTATGAAAAACCAGTAAGTTACGAACCACCCAGCGACGATTTAGATAACGACGCATGGGACGATACACCAGGGCAACCAATCAACATTCCCAACAAAGTCAAACAAAAGCAGCCCGAATACGAAGAAGACAGCGGATATTGACACCAACGTTGACACCGACGTTGACACCGACGTAATACCGTAGGGGCGGGTTCACGAATATTATCTAATCGAAAACGCGAAATATATATAAACCCGCCCCACCCAAACGCGAAATATATATAAACCC
>CAXTCQ010000216.1:0-14315 GCA_964242965.1 uncultured Calothrix sp.
CCCTTGTTCCCCTCCCTCCCTGACAATACGCACAGTCTCACCATTGCGGTTGACGTGGATGGGAATATCTAGCGGTTCGGAAAAAGTAGACCAAATTAATTTTCCTGTTGGACTAAACCATTCGATGTCGATGCGGTCATCTTCATAGGTACTAGCATTGTCACCAAAACTAGCTTCAACATTGATGCGGTATTCGCCAGTATCGGGATTAATTGGTTCGATGGCAAGCGTCGATGCACAGCGACTTGTGGTCAAACATCGCTCGACTACCTCAACTACATGGTTGAGCGTGTCATCGATTCTTTCCACTAAAGTACTGCGAACGTATAAATATACTCCGCTTGCAAACAGCAGCAGTAACACGGCTGTGATTGCTGTGTACCAGAGTGCAAGACGACGGCGAGTAGCTTGAAACATAAAGTAGATAGAATATTGAGTCAATATATTTGCATATGCAACCAGTGCTTACACTGATAACATTTTTTAGGGAATTCCTCACAATTCCATATTCTCACTGAAGTAGTCTTCTGGTTAGAAAGGTTAGATTTTCTTTGTAAACAAATCGCAGGCAACTTTATCGAAACTGATCCACATTAATTGGAAACACTGAGGTTCTAGCTAAAGAATGTAATAAATGTAAGTTTTTGCATTTGTTACTGATTATTTTTTCAGTTAAATATTCCCGTTAGTCTCGTTGTTTGCGGTGGTATCTATTATCCATACTTCACCGCTTCAAAATCTATGGGTAACAGGAACATAAAAAATAGTAAGGGAAATCAAACGTTAAATAAGGTATAAAAACTGCCCTTATCTTATTAAGTTGTTATTTACTACCGCAAACGAGACGGAGGTTACAAAATTTTGAGTGTTATGGAGAGGAGGTGATGTCTACAAGTTTAAAATTTAATCTTCAAAATAATCATTAGTCATGCTGACACTAATACTCTCATTACGTATCAGCAATCTTGCCAAAAAATGCATTTCTCATCAACTCTAGGGCTAACCAGGGAGTCTCTATCAAATAGTAATTAATAAAAACTAATTAGCTTTGATGAGTTAAAAGCCAGAGTTAATCAAACTTACACAAAATACACTACTTACATCTCGGAGAAAATTTTTCATGAATAAGAAGATTTTGGGTATCATCGCAGCAAGTGCAGCAGTAATGGGAAGCGCGATCGCAGCAGCACCCGCTCACGCACAAGTAACTTTGCCAGTCACAGTTGAAGTACAGCCACAAATTTTCTTAAGTACATATAAAGACTTAAAATTTGTTGTTACCCAAAAGGATTTAGCAGGGGCAACTCCCGATCAAAGTGTGTCTTACGATGAAAATGGTACAATTAAGCCTCCAAGTAATAAGAGACCAGCTTTGGGAGCACCTGTAAGTACAATTACTAGAGAGATCGATCCGTTGTACTATGTTTGGGCTCCAGATGCAACTGCGATGACAGTTAAAGTTGGCGCAAAGCAAAAGCAGTTAACGCGGACACTTCCCACAGCAGATTCGACTGACATCGTAACTATGTCAGTTACAGGAGGAGATTCAACTCCTCTAACTGGTACCGGTCTGGCTAATGCTCTTCCAGGCAAGGCAAAGCTCGAATTTAAGTTCGAGAATGGTTCTCCGTCCGCAGGTACATATACGGGTGGGGAAGTATCAATTACTGTTGCAAGTCCCTAACCCTAAATACGGCTAAATTGTAAATAGCTATGGTGCAGGCATAATGCCTGCTTCCATTATTTTCTGAATGCCAACTAATTCGAGCTTAGAAACATTTAGATAATTGTAAATTAAAGTAGTGATTTATGTCATCAATTATGATAGATATAACATCAGGTAATAATTAATAGTTAATTGATTCCTGAAGTATTTATAATAAATCATTCATTCATGATTGATGACATAAGCCAATCAAATGGAAGTTGACAACTATCTGCCAACTTTATCCCATTAAAATTTATCTTCCTAAGAAAATGAACTGCCGACAGATTATTAGATGCTACTTGACAATAGTTGTAGCACTATTGTTTGCACCACAACCCAAGGCTTTTGCAGAGTTCAACCCTAATCTTACTTGTGAAGCGCAATTGAACAAAGTATTTTCCACTCAAAACGAACCTACAAAAATTACAGTAGAGTCATCGCAAATTTTAAATGTGCCAGATGGCATTCGCATAGCCACACAACAACAACAAGTAAGTTATCCAGAACAGTTACTAGTAGTTCAACCACCTATTAAACCCAATGTTGGCTATCCTTTGAAAAGTTTTTGGCAGATGCGTGTAAGTGAAGCAGATTCCAATTCTCTCAGTGCTGAATATTTAATAAGCTCAGATGGCAAGCCTGGTAATCCTTTTAATAAGGTTAGTGCCACATCATCAGGTATTGAACAAGTTAAAACTTGTGATGATAAAACAGTTGTGGTAAAGGGCAATGTCGTCATGGTATTTACTGAATTGTCTAAATTTGCTCAGGGTAACTTCAACGCAAATGTTGAAGTCTGTGTCAAAGCAAAGGATAAAGGATGTTATCCGTAAAGCTTTTATTTTTTGAGATTTATTGTGTGAGGAAGTAATAAGTTCAATGTTTAAGAAAACGGCTTCATGTATAACCCTGGGTTTGATTAGTTTACTTGTAGGAATGCCAAGTGCTAAGGCAATGGAAATTAGCATCACTCCTCCCCGTGTAGAGTTAGATATTAATAAAAAAAGTACTCGTTCCAGTTCGATTAAAATTACTAATCTTTCTGACAAACCAGTCGAAATGAAAGCTTATGTAAGGAACTGGACAATGGATGAGAATAATCAATTACAGGATTCACCATCCAGCGAGCAATCTTTAGACCAGTGGATTGTTTTTACTCCCTCTAGATTTACAGTTCCAGCACGCAGTACTCAAAATGTACGCTTCGCAATTCGTCCTAAAGTTAAACCTGCCTCCGGTGAATATCGTGCTGTGATTTATATAGAAGAAATTTCTCCTAGCAATGAAAATTCAGGTGCGATTGAAACTGTCGGTCGTGTGGGTATTGTTGTGTATGGGAATGCAGGAGAAGTTAAGCGAGTCGGAAGTATCAACTCTGTGACTGTTGATTCTAAACCGAATGCCATCAAAGCAGTATTTGATGTTTCTAATAAAGGCAATGCACACATTAGAATGGGAGGTCAATATGCCATTTGGCGTGCTGCTAACTATCCTGGTGCGAAAGCAACGCAAACTATACCAGGTGTAAATAATCCGAAAACAAAGCTGCCAGCAAACGTTGTTCAGGCTGGAAATATCGAATTACCACCAGTTTTGCCAAATAATAGCCGCCAACTTGTACTACCTTTAACCAGTAAATTGCCCCCTGGTAACTACGTTTTAGATATCAATGGCAGTTTAAGTGGGATGGCTGTTGATAAAGGTATTCCTTTCACTGTTTCAGCTACGACTACTACTTCACAAGTTGCTCCTAAGCCAATAAAGTCTGCGGTTCAGACTATTCCAATCAAAAAATAAAATTACTTGCGTAGCGTAGGCATCCTGCCTGCTTTGAATTGTGAAGACAGACAAAATACTTAGGATAGGCCGAAAAGCCTGCTCTACGCGGATAATTAGCTGCAAAAAAAATAATATTTGTGCTTTAGTATGCTCTACCTAGCTTTACCACCTACCCCACCCCCAATCTTAAGTACCCTGACACCGCAAGAGGTTGCTGGCAAAGCTTCTGTGCCAAAAAAAGCTTTAACCCAAAATAATGACACTGCGATTGCAACTGCACAATCAAAGGTTTGTTCACCAGCTAATACTTCTCAACAATCGGATTTAGTCGGCAATTTATTAGCCAAAGTACTCAAAAATTCCAATCCAACTAAAACTGCTTCTAGTACTTCCGTCACTAAGGTTAATTGCAGTCCATCTGTTAGAAATTTAACCGTTGATGAATATAAAACAAGACTGGATAAGCAAAAACCAGCAAAAGGTTTTTCACAAGCATCCTCGACAAAAACTGTTATTAGTCAAGCATTAACCCCAGAAAATGCTGAAGAAGATAGTGCGCTGAGAGCTAAAGATACAAAAAATGACACAAATTTGAACACTGCGATCGCCCAACCACAGCAATCAAATTCAGCTAATGTTAGTACCAACGCAACAGCAGATAACTACCAAGAAAAAGCGCTAGAAAAAAATCCCATTGGGAAAATTCTAGAGACGGTTCAAGAATTAATCAATGTTTCTTTGTATGCTTCTATTAATAATACACTTGGTAATGCTGCAAACAGCCAAAATAATCAACAGATAGCTGCGGCTACTTCTGATACTCCTACTTCTCAAGACGCTGATATCAATAAAATACCCGAAGAGAAGACTAGTGATAATAGCGAAGTAGCTAGTAATTCAAATATAAATACAAGTACGCAGAAGATTCTCGCAATTGTCCAAGAAGTTATTGCGGCTTCTTTGTATGCTTCACTTAATAATAATTTGAGTAATGCGGTTCAATCGCAAATCCCGAAATCAGGGGAAATTGCACTTACTCCGCCGGAAAAACTAGTTTCTTCTAATAATACAGTTAACAATCAGCCAAATCCTGACAATAATAAAAATACTGTTAATAATCAACCAGCTAATTCATCTCAAAGCTTAGTTACAGCACTCAAAAATGCTGCAACTTCAACTAATAATGTCGCTAATCCCGAAAAAAAACCGTCTCTAGAATTAGCCCAAATCCCAGATACTCCCTTTTTAGTAGGGGTACTAGTCAACGGTCGAGAAGTTGGCACTTTAGATGTTCTAATTCGGGACAATATTTTATTTATTCCTTTAGAAAGCTTTGCAGAAATTTCCCGATTTACAATCGAACAAAGTGGGAAAGTCCTACAAGCTAAAACTCCGTTGGGTGTTGTGAATCTGCAAGCAAACGACATTAGGCAAATCAACGGAGTTATTTATATTAGCAAGCAAACTTTGCAAGATAAGTTAAAAATAAATGTCGATTTAAATACTGCTGATATTAACTTACTTGTTGATTTACCTTGGAGAGGTGGTAGTGGAACTCGTCTAGCGACTCGACTCAAACCTGATGTACTACCACCAAGTAGCGCTTTTTCGACTTTACAACAAGAGTTGAATATTACTACTTATTCAGGAACTACTGATATCCGCAGTTCATCTTTGCTGGGTGGAAGATTAGCAGGTGGTTCTTGGAGAGCGCGTTTAGAAAATGACTTTGAAAATTCGCCAAATCTCAGCGAGTACTTTTTCTTCAAACGTAACGGTCAGTTTAGCTATCAAATCGGTAAACAACAACTCGGTTTACATCCATTATTAAATGGAATGAGTTTAACCGGATTGCAATTTGGTTATACCAATTTACCCGCAGATACCTTTAATACGAGTTACAGTGCGAATGAGTTATTACCCCGACGTTCTCGACCCGTGCAATCATTTCGCGGTTCTGCACCTCCAGCTAGTTTGGTACAGTTGAGAGTTGGTGGTTCGATAGTCGCACAACAGCAAGTCGGATTTGGCGGACAATATGAATTTTCAGATGTGAATTTGCCACTTGGTCAAAATAATCAAATCGAATTATTGATTTTTGACCGCAATAATTTGCGCGTTCCCAGAGAAATTCGTACTGTCAGAATTAATTCTTCAGATTTATTATTACCATCCGGTGGTAATGTTCAACTCGCTGGTTTAGGTTTAACTGGTAACTTCGTTCAAACTTCTTTGATTGGTGATTCGAGATTCAAATCTGACGACGAGGGTAAACTTGCAGGATTTTACCAAGTTAGACAAGGACTTTCTAATAACTTAACTTTTGAAGGTGGAGTTCAAGCGCTGCCTGATACATTACAAGCACAAGCAGGCATGGTTTTACGGCTAGCAAATCCCGCCATTCTTTCTGCTAGCGTGGCAACTTCAAACGGTCAAGTTGGTTATTCAGCGGACTTAGATGTACAATTAGACCGTTTAGAAATAAGTGCGAATACGCAGTCATTACCACAAAGATATTTTTCCGGTTTCAGAAATAGTAAAGAATACTTTAACCATAGTTTAGAAGTTAAATATAACTTTGGAAATCTTTTAGATTTAGGATTCGTTGCCCGCAGCCGTCAAGATGAAAGTAATTCGGCAAGTTACATCTTACCCACCTTTTCCGCTAGACCTTTTTCTTCACTATCTGTAAGCGGCAGACCCGATATTGACGGACGGTATTTATTCAATGCATACTATCAGCCTACGTTCGCAACTCGGTTATCTTTTAATACTTATGGTGATAACTATATATCCGATTTGAGCTATAAATTTAATAACAATTATCAGTTATCTTTAGGAAGTCAATTTGGTGGTGGTGACGCTGCTAGCTATACTGCCCGCATTGGTCATACTCCTAATGACTTTAGAGCCTTTAGTTGGAATGTCGGACTCGGCTTCACGGCAGATGGAGAAGTCGGTCCGGTTGCCGGGGCTAGTATCCAAGTACTACCCGGTCTATTGGGTAGAATCGAGTATCAAGGTATTCCTTCTCGAAGTCAAAGCTATCTTGGTGGTTTTGGCAATGACCGCTTCTCGATTTCACTGGTATCTGATTTATCTTTTGGTGGTGGACGAGTTACACCCGCATGGAGTGGAGGAGTTAGTAAGGAACGCGGTGCGATCGCCGGACAACTCGCTGTTGCCCAAAAAGGTCAATTCGATTTGAGCGGTTCTAATGTCCGAGTTTACGATAGCCGCAATTCCTTAGTGGGTAATGCGAGTACCGACTCGAAAGGAAGTTTCTTTGTCGGCAATTTACCCGAAGGTAATTATATTGTCGAACTCGAACCCGACGGATTACCTGTAGAACTTTCAGTTCCAAAAAGTAGCTTAATTGCTCAAGTTGCCAATTCTGCCGTTACCCGTTTAGATTTCCCCCTACGAGCAGAATACGGTTTAGCTGGAAAAGTAACCGATGTGGCAGGTCAACCTGTTTCAAGCGTGCGAATCGAGTTAATTAACCCCCAAGGTGCAAGAGTTATTACCTCTGTCACCGACCAATTTGGTCTTTACCGTCTTGATAGTGTCCCCGTTGGTAAGTATGTACTGCGGGTTTCGACTCAAGATACGCTCAACCCGAATGATATTCTTCCCAAGCGTCAAATCGAAATCAGTAATGAGTTTATTTATAACCAGAATTTGCAATTACCGATTTCCGCAGCAGCTAAGAAGAAATCGTAGTGCAGGTTGTAGCATGAAAAAGATCCCCCAACTCCTGCGGATACCGTTGGTTTGGAGGGCGCAGACCCCACGGAAGTGCCCAAAATCCCTCGTAGGGGCACAGCAATGCTGTGCCCCTACAATCTGTGGGATAACGAAAAATCACTATGTGAGGGGTGTTTCCCTTGAATCTTAGGGCTGTTAGAGAAAGTAATGCGATCGCGCTTATTTCATTTACTATAATTACTAGGCTTACCTGCGTTTTATGGCTAAAGCCTTTACAGTGCAAGCTTTTTGCGTACTTATACGGATAAGCCGAGATATTTAAACTTCATATAGGCAACCAAAGCCTGTCGCATCGCATCATGGGAAAACCAAAAAAAACCGCCAATCAAGCTAATCTGAACGACCCACAATATTACCTCAACCGCGAGTTAAGTTGGTTGGAATTTAACAAGCGGGTATTACATGAAGCAATGGATTCGCGTACACCGTTATTGGAACGTCTCAAATTCATGGCGATTTTCTGTTCCAATTTAGATGAGTTTTTTATGGTGCGAGTGGCAGCACTTAATCAGCAGGTGGAAGCGAAGGTTGGAAAATTGACGTTTGATGGACGCACACCGCAGCAACAATTGGATGAGATTAGTTCGTTGTTACGTCCTTTGCTGATTCAGCAGCACCAATATTTTGAAAAAGTTTTGCGTAAGCAACTCACCGAACATGGTGTTTATCTTGTCGATTACATCGATTTGAACCAAAAGCAACGCAATTATTTAGATAATTATTTTGAAGAACAAGTTTTTCCGGTAATCACTCCGTTAGCTGTCGATCCCAGTCACCCATTCCCTTATATTTCCAATCTCAGTTTAAATTTAGCGGTGATAGTCAAAAATCCTGAAACTGAAGAAGAATTTTTTGCACGGGTAAAAGTCCCGAAAGTATTGCCGCGATTTTTACCGTTACCCCCTGAGTTAGGAATTCAGCACGACGACAAACCTGCGGTTTGGACGGGTATACCTTTAGAACAAGCTATAGCCCATAACTTAGAATCGCTGTTCCCAGGTATGAACATCCAGGAATATCATACCTTCCGTATCACCCGCGATGCTGACTTGGAACTTGAAGAAGATGAAGCAGATGATTTGCTGTTAGCTATCGAACAAGAATTGCGGAAACGTCGCGTTGGTGGAAGCCCGCTACGTCTAGAAATTCAATCGGATACTCCCGAAACCGTGCGATCGCGTTTGCTGCACGATTTAGAATTAGACGATAGCGATGTTTACGAAGTCCAGGGACTATTGGGATTGCGGGATTTAATGTATTTTATGTCACTTCCGCTTCCCGATCTCAAAGACCGTCGTTGGCAATCGGTTGTACCCCCAAGGTTGCAACGCATCCGCGAACCAAATGTCAGCCCGGATATTTTGGAGTTGGAAGATGGTAAAGATTTCTTTGCGGTGATTCGGGACAAAGATTTATTAGTTCATCATCCTTATCAATCATTTTCTGCGTCTGTTGTCAAATTTGTTACTCATGCCGCTCATGACCCAGATGTGCTGGCAATTAAGATGACGCTTTATCGCACTTCCGGAGATTCACCGATTGTAAATGCATTAATTGCAGCAGCCGAAAATGGTAAACAGGTATCGGTATTGGTCGAATTGAAGGCGCGGTTCGATGAGGAAAATAACATCTATTGGGCGCGAAGGTTAGAAAGTGTCGGCGTGCATGTGGTATATGGATTAGTTGGTTTGAAGACGCACTGTAAGACAATTTTGGTAGTGCGGCGCGAAAAAGACCGTATGCGTCGCTACGTACATATTGGAACTGGTAATTACAATCCCAAAACAGCTAGACTTTATACCGACTTTGGTTTATTTAGCTGTCGGGAAGAACTGGGTGCGGATTTGACCGATTTGTACAATTATTTGACAGGTTACTCGCGGCAAAAGTCATATCGGCAGTTGTTGGTTGCACCAGTAAATATGCGCGATCGCTTTCTTGGTTTAATTCATCGTGAGATTGAAAATGCCCAAAAAGGTCTTTCGGGACGTATCGTTGCCAAAATGAATTCCTTGGTCGATCCGCAAATTATAGCCGCTTTATATGAAGCTTCGCGTGTCGGAGTCGAAATCGATTTAATTATTCGCGGTGTTTGCTGTTTGCGTCCGGGGCTAAAAGATATCAGCGAAAATATTCGCGTCCTAAGCATTATTGGTCGTTTTTTAGAACATTCTCGCATTTATTATTTCTATAACAATGGAGAAGAAGAAATTTTCATCGGCAGCGCCGATTGGATGCCTCGAAATTTAGACCGCCGCGTTGAAGCAATTACTCCAATTCAAGACCAAGATATTGCCAAAGATTTGCAAGAAGTCTTAGGAATAATGCTGGCAGACAATCGTCAAGCTTGGGATTTACAACCTGACGGTAGTTATATCCAAAGATTCAAGAACGATAATTCTCCTGAATCGAGTTCGCAACTAACTCTAATGGCAATGTCACAAAGTTTGGTAAATATGACCTCAAACCCAATCGATGCTCGAAAAATAGTGCGGACTTGATAATTGCAACTAATAGGTAAATTCCCAATTGTAAATAATCTTCCCGTAGGATCGGGTAACACGCTGATGTCTACGGGAATGGAACGAAAAACGAGAACGTTAACCTATGTCACAAAAATGTCTTGCTTGTCCTAAAAATATAAAAAGTCAATATTTATTGATACATGCTATTTATTCAACCATTAGATAGAGTCCGTTTCAATAGATGTTCTCTTAAACTGTAAAAGTTATTATTCTTAAATTTGTTATTTGTTAGGATGTTAATGTTGTCTTGTGAGTCTCCTACGTTGCGGGTTTTAGTCGTTGACGACCACGAACTGACTCGTATAACTCTGCAAATGGTACTTTCTTGCCAAAAAAATATACAAGTAGTCGGCTTGGCTACAAATGGCAAGGAAGCTGTGGAAATGGTGAAGCGTTACCAACCAGATGTTATTGTTCTAGATTTACAAATGCCAATAATGGATGGTTGGGCAGCGTCCGGTCAAATTAAAGCGATCGCACCCCATACTCAAATTATTGCTTATTCTTCAGTCGAAGAAGCAAAAACTAAAGAACCGAAATCAATACCAAGCTGGGATGCATTTTGCAAGAAAGAAGTACCTACAACTGAACTGATTGCTTTAGTACGGCAATTGGGAAGTAATCATTTAAGAGGAATCGCTGAATAAAATATGTCGCAGACTACGCAGCAAAATTGCTCGGTAAGCTTAAGATTAAGCAAAGTGCGGATCGACGCGATAAAATTACTATTTAGCATTGGTACAGCCATTTTATAATGGCTAATACCAACGCCCGGATTGTTTAATATTTTGACCTGCCTACTAAATTTTAGAAATTGTTTGCTTCTGGAAAGGTGCGTCTATATTCATCGATTAATTCGTCCATTTCTTCCAAAGCTTGATTAACATCAATTTTTAGAGTTCCTAAATTTGGTTGTTCCAACAGCCGCAATAAGTACTCCCGCTTGGTTTGAACGGTATTGAAACGCTCTTTTATAGTTGATACATCCATTTTTTTACAGTCCTTAACTATCTCCACTATAAAATTAACGCAAAAATTAAAGTAGGGAATAGGGAGTAGGAACATTACAAGCGTAGTTTTAATGATATTTGAGTATAAATGTATATAAAATGAGTAAAGTTTTATTATACCTTTATCATTATGTTCGGGAAACTTCGCTTGTCTGTTCTAGGTTTAACTGTAGGTGGTTTATTAACAATAATGGGCTTCGTTGCCTATGCGAATGACAATGCTACGCTAAATCTAGCCGGTTTTTTTTACGGTATTCCCCTACTTCTAGGTGGGTTAGCACTAAAAGCTAGCGAACTTGAACCAGTACCCTTCACGCAACCAACTACTCCATCCGTTCTAAAACTGCGCGAAACGCAAGCAACTGTTACTCAAAATAAAATCCGTAAAGATATTACCCGCTACTGTTACGGGCAAGAAGCGCATTTCGACCAAGCGCTTAATTACCTCAAACTTAGCCCCTCGGATGATGAAATGCCAATCGTTAAAGGATTGCGCGAAACCGAAACCAATGGTGCATATACTTTGATATTAGAATTTGATTCCCCATGCGTACCATTTGATGAATGGCAGGCAAAGCAGGAAAAAATGACAAAATATTTTGGTCCGGATGTTGAGGTGAAAGTTTCGCAAACAGGTGAAGAAGAAATTGAATTGTCATTGATGACTACAACCAGTAAGTAATCAAAGAATAACATCCCCGACTTCTTGAAATCGGGGATGTATATATTTCACTTTTCTAGACGCACAGCGTACCACTGCAAGTACTCTCCAGGATGAATATTTAACTCGCAAGTGGTATCGATTAAATATTTTACTTGGGCTTCTGTCGAATTGAACTGTTGCAACTCGCGTGGCAAGTCTTCAAATTTGAGTTGCTTTATTATTGCCTTGAGTTTTTCCAATAACTCCGATGCTGTAAGAAACTGTTCGGGTTGGTTAGTTTCGAGGACAACAAAATTATCTTCTTCGTACATTAATGAATTTGGCATTAGATCGGTTTGATATTTAAAATAATACTTCGGAATATAATTACATTTTTACATACTATTTTGACCAGCTTCGTTAGTAACTACTAACGTCTGATTACTTTGGGATACTCGTATCCCTTGCTTTTGGTACGCTCCGTGTTGGCGTACCCCTTCGGGGAGGCGAAGCCAAGGAAAATAGCGGGCGAGCGATACTCAGATTGGAAAGTGGCTGCCGCCTTCGCATAAATATATTAAAGCAACCAGATAAATATTTATAGGATTAGAAACAAATAATATTATGATACACGCATTATTGCCGATACTATTAAGACGTTCCATTGAAATGTCTCTACTAAGGTTTAGAGGTTTTTATTATCCTTGATTTGCCGAACATCATATCATTATATAAGGGATATAAGGGTAGAACATTGTTGTACCCTTGCTGTATACATCTAGGAAATAAGTATTTTTGAAACTAAAAATTAAGTATATTTGCGTAAAAAAAGCCGTAAAGTCAGCTCAATGTACCAAATTTAAAATCCATAACCAACTTTTTATATAAAATGAAAATTACACCTGAATTCTTGGGAAATATAAATAGTAACATTTTCTTACAAAGCCCAAAGCGTTTTAAACAGGTTCTCTATGCTTAGTCATCTACCAGCAATCCTCATCAATACAATCGATACTCTACATTTGTCAACCAAGGGGTGTTCGCAGTTTTATTCGCTCAAGAAACAATTGCCCCAATCTAAACTGATAATTCGTTACCGAGAACCCTTCTAATATGTAATTCTAACTAGAAACAATAACTCCGTAGTGTAAACCAATACTCGAACTACGGCACAAATTATCGTCGCCCATGTTTCTCGTTTTTCCCTACCTGAGACTTAGATTTTTTGTAGAATGCAACTCATGTCAGGCAAAAGCCCTATTTCAATTTCCAACAATCAACCCCTGATTCTCGTAGCCGATGACGACAAAACCATGCGGTTGCTGCTACGCGAATTTATGGAACAAGAAGGTTATCAAGTAGTCGAAGTCAATAACGGCAAACAGTGCTTGGAAGCTTATGCAGATAAAAAACCCGACCTAATTCTAATCGATGCGATTATGCCAGAAATGGATGGCTTCACCTGCTGCGACTCCTTGCAGCAAATTGCCAAAAATAATCTAGCGATCGCACTTGCGAATTATGATGACGGTGGCTCGTTTGGCAGTACAATCATTTCCAGGCTTTGGGAACGAACGCCCATACTAATGATTACCGGATTAGATGACCCAGTGTCTGTAGACCGCGCTTTTGAATGTGGTGCAAGTGATTTTGTTACCAAACCAATTCACTGGGCAGTTTTACGCCAACGAGTCCGCAGGTTACTCCAACAAGCCCAACTTTACAAACAACTCGAAGCTGCAAACCAAGCTTTACAAAAACTAGCTAACGTCGATGGTTTAACAGGAGTAGCAAATCGCCGTCACTTCGATCAATATCTCAATTCGCAGTGGTTATCGTTAGCGCAAGAACAAGCACAGCTATCCTTAATTTTGTGCGATATTGATTACTTCAAGCTCTATAACGACAAGTACGGGCATCCGGCTGGGGACATGTGCTTGCAAAGGGTTGCTGGTGTGTTAAGTCAATCTGCCGAAAAAATTCAGGGCTTCGTAGCACGCTATGGGGGTGAAGAATTTGCTCTAATTATGCCTTATACTTCTGCAACGGGTGCAGTGCGTGTAGCGGCATCAATGCAAGCTGGAATTCGGGAACTTGAAATTATTCACACCGAATCGGGTGTTAGTCAATATGTCACATTGAGTTTAGGAGTAGGCACAACAATTCCCACTTTTGAATCTTCGGCACACGATCTGATTCAGATTGCCGATAAAGCATTGTATCAGGCAAAAGCCCAAGGGCGAAATCGGATTATCCTCAAACAATTACAGGCTTAATTAATTTTATTGTTCTATTGCCTAATTCAATCGGACTACTCGTGGTTTGAAAGTCACTATTGAGGGCATATTATTATGAATATTTATAGTTTGCCTTGTCATTTTTTGATCGAGAACCTAAGTTTCGAGTAAGTTGACGAAAAATATTAAAATACGCTAGTGTTATATATTTTTTTATTAAAAAAACTTGCAGTTTCTGTCATTGCATGAAATTGAGAAAAGTTAAAAATTTAAAAGCGCCAAAGCTAACAGAATGTCAGCATGACGCTTAAAAAGTCTATTTTATCAAGCTTGGAGTCTTTAAATTGGATTGACTCAAGATTGAAAATTATTAATTATATTCAGGGTCTTTATATTGGCTGACCCCGTTTCAACAATTACTAGTTTTACAGAAATTCTTTGTTTTTTAAATTTCCTAATATTTTCTTTATATTTTTTGACTTTATATTTCAGCTTGTATTGTTTTGTTAAAAATCTTAAAGAAGTAATGGTATAGCCGCCCCTGTGACAGCAAGCGCTAGGGGTTCCAATACTAATCGGTTAAGGCGAAAAGGTGTAGAAAGCTAGGGTTAAGGGGAAAAGGGGAAGGAGGTCCCCCCTTTGGGG
>CAXTCQ010000217.1:0-14311 GCA_964242965.1 uncultured Calothrix sp.
GGGGAGAAGGGGAGAAGAAGAAGGTAAATTAATAACTCCTAACTTTTAACTCCTAACTCCTAACTCTCAAAAATCGCATTATCCTGCCCACAATTTTTGGGCAAAACGCAAGCTAAAAGTAAATAATAAAATTGTGAAAAAGCCTAAAATCATATATCCCCAGCGTTGATTGCGCGATAAAGTAATACCGAGTGCAATAGTTAGGGAAATAATGCCGTAAACAAGACGGTTTAATGAAATAGTTCCACCGGACATTAGCAGCAATCCCAACCCGCAACATCCATAATATAAAGTAACCGGAGTCAATTCGCGTCGTAAGTTCCACAACAAATACACGCTGACAACAAATGTAACTGTATTAATTAGCGGGTCACCAGCTAAAAGCCACAAAACGAGAAAAATTAGCCCAAAGCCGTAATCTACCTTCACAGCGCCAATTTTATCGCGGTTGCGCCATAGTAAATAGCCGCAAATAGCAATTATCAAAAATAATATTGGATGAGTTAGGTCTTTGATACCACCATGTTTGTAATTAGCTGTACCGATGATAATTTGCATTAACATTTTCCACCAAGATAGCCAATCAAAACCAAAGTTTCCGCGCCAAGCTTTTTGGGCATTGATAAACGCTAACGGGTCGCCAAAATGTAGTCCACAGTAAAGACTGAATAGGGCTACTCCCCCAGTTGTTGTTAAGGCAGCTAAGTAAGCTACAGGTGGTTTGCCTTGCTTCCACGCTGCTAAAATAAATGCGGGTATCAGTGCCATTCCCGTCGGACGACTTGCAGTTGCACAAGCACCCCAAAATGCTGTCCAACTATACTGGTTTCGGTCAAATGCTCGTAATGCCGCAGTACTGAGTAATAAATATAGACCTTCTGTATAAATAACTGCCGTAAACATCGATGCGGGAAACCATGCTGCCACTGCAACAGTCCACTTGGCAGCATTAGTATCGTGAAATTGCTGTACCCAGAAATATAAATAATATAGAGTTGCTAAAAATGCCAGATTATTAATCAATACACCTGCAACTTCAAACGGCAAGCCAATACTAGTAAGTCCGCGTAATACTAATGGAAACAGCGGAAAAAAAACGACATTGCCTTTACCATTCACGTATTCATACCCAGAAGTCGCAATGGCGCGATAGGATAAGCTATCCCAAGCATCAAAAACACCCAAGCCAGGATTTGTCGCAATGCCGGATAATGGTGCAACTAGCAACATCGCTACCCAAATAATTGTGCGGCTAGATAGCCACATCAGCGCAGGAAATATTAATCCCTTCATCCCATTACCTTATAACAAATTCGCACTCCCCCACGGACTACTCCCTACTCCCTGCTCCCTACTCCCCTCTTAAACAAATAAACTTCATCGCGTTGATAGATTAACTTGAACTCGTTATGACTTTCAAGCCGACTTGCTAAATTTTTTGCAAATAGGACATTACTTAGCCATCCTGGATGACGGATATTAAGCAATATATATTTAAAATCTGTCAGATTCGCTGGTGGAGAATCAACATTAGTCAAATTGATTAATTTCCGATGGCTTAAATGTGCTGAAATTGAGGCAGTAGTCAAAACGCTGACTTGAGGTTGTACCTGAGAAATTGCTTCTCGCGTTGCTTGCCAATTATCAAGCGATTTTAGATATATTCCTCCAAAATAAGTAAATTTAGCCAACAGTAAAAATCCTATTAACGACCAAATAACTATACCGCGTGGACTTTGTACCAATCCTTTACCTGCTACCAAACTTGCAATTACAGCTAACAGCAAAAAGGGTAAGGCAGGTAATGAATAATGATGCACTAAATCTTTTTGCGGTTGGTAATCGGCAATTATATTTATAGCTATACAAGGAATTGCGCCAACTAAGGGGAGTATACTTTTACGCGATAATCCCCAAGCGATAGGCAAAAATAATAACAATAAATAAGCTAAATTGTCGAAGTTGAATATTTTTACTAAAATCAATCCCGGCTTAAATATCAAGTTTTGGATAATTTCAAATACCGAATTTCCCAAGTAACTAAATCGTCCCACTGCTGCTGCTTCTCGACCGCTAAATTCGGGGATAATTATTCCCGATGCAATCACAAACCAAGCTATCCCCAAAACGAGTGCTAAAGCCCCATACTTTCGCCGCTTCTCAAATCCTAATAGCCAGACTCCCATTGCGGCAACGGTAAGGGATAATACTGCTTTACATGCCAGCACAATAATTATATTGAGGCAAAACCACCAAAACCGCTTTTCTCTAGCACACCATATCGCTGTTAGCAGTGCGGGTAATGCGATAACTTCCGGGTGAAAGTCAAACAAATTGATATTAAATATCTGAGGATGCAGCAAATACGCAACAGCGATAGCATTCGCTTGCGATGATTTCAATCCAGCTTGACGCGCTAAACACCAGGTTGGCATCGCACCTAATGACAAAGCTAAAGCCTGTACAGCAAATAACCAGTAGACGCTAGGATAAATTTTGTACAGCAATGCCAAGGGATACCATATGAATGCTGCATGGTCGCCAAGGATGTGATAACCCATATACGATGATATGGGCGTTTGACCTTGGCTAATTAAATAAACTGCTTGGTCAAAGATTCCTAAATCGAATGCAGTTGATTGAAATAAGATATGACGCAAGCTACTGCACGCAAATAGTATCAGCGTACTTATACCAATTAGCCAAAGCAGGAATCTAATATCTTTGTCTTTTAATTTACTAAAATAATGCGTAAATTTAGGAGACTTTAGCAGGTAAGTCGCCATGAATAAGCCTCTGATAAATAACTAATAGAGCTAAAAATATTACCAAAATTTTAGTTTATACTAGGAATTCGAGCATAAACTAATGTTTAAATATAACGAGTCTACAGTAATCGTACATAATTTGCGAGAATTGCTCCCGCAAAGTATTTAATCTACAGACGCATTCCCCGTAAGAGGTTCCTCAAGGTAATTAAAGCCTTTACTGAAGAAGTGGTTGAAGCGCGAGTAATTTCGGATTGCCATATCAAAGCAAAACCCACTCGATAATAGCCAAGTGGGTAATTCAGTAGCATCTATAAGAAATGTCAATATTTACTAACTAAATAATCCTTGTACTTGTTGTTGAAAGTTGTGGTAGATTTATAGCAGTTAAATCACAAGGATACCCTAACATTAAATGCTAGGGTTCATCTACCTTTTCTTAGCATTACGCTTCCTGAATCTATTTCACATGTACATTTCTACGCATGTGAAATCTAATATCCTATTGGCTATAAATAAGACAAAGATAAGACAAAGCCAATAGCACAAGGTATCAATCTAACTAAGTTGATTTCCTTGTCTTTGATTATACAGTCAAGCGAGTAAAAAGCAACAACATAAACAATAAAATTCAATTTATTTGTTGTGCAACGGCTTTTACTATACCCACATAAGCAAATATCGCATCTCAAGAATTGCTACTGGTTAACAATACCGCTTTAATATTACTCTGACTGATACAAGCGCTACAAAATTATCTATCTCGTCAACATCTTTTAATTTCTCACTTATAATATCGGATTGGTAAGTAGGTTTTTTTGGAAATAAAACCAACTATTCGCCTTTTCGTGTTTAATGCTCAGAACCCCTATTTATGAGCGCACAGAAAGCTACAACGGTCATGTTCCTCCTTTGATCGCACAAGTGACAGTTTCCTTATAATGACAAAGGGTGTCTTGGGGAAGTCTCGCTCCCTGGATTAATTTTTAATTATTAATTTTGATTATGCCTTCTTCAATTTGGTCGTATGTTACTCCTGGTATTCCTGATGAATTATTTGAGCATTTACCGGGTATTCCTCTATCGCAGCGCGAAATTAGGTTGTTATTGCTTTCCCAATTACGGTTAAAAGCGAATTCTGTATTATGGGATATTGGTGCAGGAACCGGGACAATACCAGTCGAAGCGGGGTTATTATGTCCGCAGGGAAAAATAGTTGCAGTGGAACGCGATGAGGAAGTTGCAAATTTGATTCGTCGCAATTGTTTGCGCTTTGAGGTGACAAACGTCGAAGTTATCGAAGGAAGTGCCCCCGAATGCTTGCACGACCTGCAACAACGTCCCGACCGCGTTTGTCTCGAAGGGGGACGCGAATTACAAGAAATTTTAAAAGCTGCTTGGAGTTATTTGCCACCATCGGGTCGAGTGGTCGTCACAGCTGCTAATCTAGAAAGTCTGTATGCGATTTCTCAAAGCTTTGCTCAGTTGCGAGCAGTTAATATTGAAGTCGTTCAATCAGGATTCAATCGTCTAGAAACACGCGGTATTTCCCAGATTTTCGCAGCTGTTGACCCTATTTTTATCCTTAGTGGTGAAAAATTAGATTAACAATACTTCATACTTTCCACTTTATATTTTTTTACTATGCCTTGGTCTCGGATTATCAGTGGAATTATTGCGATCGCAATGACACTCAGCGCAACATTGCTGGGAGGTTGGTACTTTACCTTTACTTATGCGGTGATTATCTTTATCGGTCAGAATGAATTTTTCGATCTCGTCCGCGCTAAAGGGATAGCACCCGCTGCAAAAACGACTCTCGCTGCCAGTCTGACTCTTCTCGTATTTTGCACTATCGATGGCAATTTAGCGGATGCTGTCATGCCTGTGGCAGGTACAATTATCTGCTTTTACCTGCTGTTTCAACCCAAGTTTGCCACAATCGCCGATGTTTCGGCTTCGATACTGGGTCTATTTTATACTGGATACTTACCGAGCTATTGGGTGCGGTTGCGCGGAATCGAAGCAGGCGATTATAGCAATTTTCCTCTTGGAGGCTACTTACCCGAACACTGGACTGATTTGTTTCAAAGGTCACATGTATCATCACTCCCACCAGGATTGACTGTAACGATACTGACTTTTCTATGTATTTGGACTGCTGATATTGGTGCTTACTTTGTTGGTAAATACTTCGGTAAAACACGTTTGTCAGAAATTAGCCCTAAGAAAACTGTCGAAGGTGCTGTATTTGGGATTAGTGCAACGATTGCTGTTGCTGTAGCTGGTGCGTATTATTTGAGTTGGACGCAATATATTTTGACTGGTAGCGCTTTAGGCTTATTGATTGGTGCTTGTACTTTATTAGGCGACCTGACTGAATCAATGCTCAAACGCGATGCGGGAGTGAAAGACTCTGGACAATTGATCCCCGGACATGGTGGGATTTTAGACCGTACTGATAGTTATATTTTTACCGCACCCTTGGTTTACTACTTTGTAACGTTGATATTGCCGATAGTTCGGGGGTTGGGAGTTGGGAGTTAGGAGTTGGGAGTTGGGAGTTGTTGCTTTGGGAGGGGCGGGTTTACAAGGCTTTCTCTTCAATATTTGGGTTCGTTAGAGAACCCGCCCTTACAGAGTTGTTGCGTTGGGAGGGGCGGGTTTACAAGGCTTTCTCGTTAATATTTGGGTTCGTTAGAGAACCCGCCCTTACAGAGTCGTCGGTGTTACTAGGTGGCTAGATGTGCGCTTTCTTACCAGGATACGTCTTTCCCGCTTCCCCTTTCTTCAAGAAATGCTCTAGCGCAACTGCTGATGTAATAAGCTAGACATGAACCGATGATAAGAGGTGGCAGTCATGCCAAAGCATCAATCTACGGCGATTGATCTAACTGGGGTGGAGAGTCGAGCGCGATTTTTACCTAATCCTTCACTTATATCTAGCCATAAAGCTGGTTGGGAAAACATCTGTCTGGAGTATTATCAACAGCCACCGTTTGAAAGTCCAGAACATTACACGCAAGATTATGCGATTGTCATTCATCTCCAAAATCAGTTACGGTTGCAGCGCAGACTGGGTGGGTGTCAAAAAGTCGAAAATATCAAACCGGGTGATATTGCGGTAATACCTCCCCATGTGATTCATTGGGCAGCAACAGCACAAAAATCTGAGTTTCTGGTTTTGATATTAGACTCCAATTTGATATCGACAAGTGCTTGTAAGTTAATGCGTGGAGATAGCGTTAAGGTAATACCGCACTTTTCTAAACCCGATCCGTTAATTTATCAAATTGGACTAGCACTAAAAGCTGCACTCACCGATGGTGTTCGATGTCGTCTTTATGCTGAGTCGATGGCAACTGCGCTTGCAGCACATTTATTACAACATTATTCAGTTATCAAATCTGACTGTGAATGTTGCATCGGTCTACCGAAACCTAAGCTGCGGAAAGTCATTGAGTTTATTTTTAACCATTTAGCAGAAGATTTGGTGATTAGCGCGATCGCAAATGAAATAAGTATGAGTAAATATCATTTTGCGCGTTTATTCAAACAGTCTACGGGGCTTTCTCCTTATCAATATGTAATTAAATGTCGGATTGAACGTGCTAAGATACTTCTCTCTCAAGGTAAATTACAAATCTCTGAAATTGCTTTACAAGTTGGCTTTGCCGACCAAAGTCAATTTACACGGCACTTTAAACGCTTAACTGGTGTTACACCACAAGAAATACTTAAGTAATTAGTTAGTGGTTAGTGGTCAGTGGTCGGGGGTCAGTAGTCAGCGGTCAATAAAATTTTCCCCTCTCAAGAACTCTGCTTTTCGCAGCAAGAATCTTCTAAGGACAGCAAGAATCTTCTATACACAAGTATGGGTAGTTATATATTCTTTGATTGTGTGTGTTAATCCCTATTAATTTTCGGTTAGTGGTGTTCAGCCCTTTTTCAAATCCCCTATGACTTCTCAACATTAAATATAGTCAAACTTTGTTTTACCCCCTGTATGTCATGGGGGGTAGTAGGGGATATGACTTAAAGCGAATAGTTTTGAGGTATGTGTATTTTCGACTCACTGCCAGTTAGTCTCAATGGGGCAATCCCCGCATGGCGCTGGCACCTCTACAAACGCGCTTTGCTAGGACGCTGTACCACTTTGCTCTATTGCTTTTTTATTGCTGTAGTCAAAAGGAGCGCTTTATGAACGGTACTTGCACTCGTGATGCTGGTCGAATTACAAAGGGTGTAGGAGGTCAGAACTACCTTTACCCGACTCAAACTACCCCTTCTTTCTCCGAAGCTATAATTAAAAACGAATAATTTTCATCTTTGATTTTGAATTTGTAATCATTGATAACTAAGGATTGACATTGATCCGTCCGTGACAAATTAATTTGCCGGGGATCGCAGTCAGTTCTTGAATGTCAACATCGCTGCCAAGGTCGAGATAATGCCCGCATTCAGGCGCGGAGGATGCTTGCGTGCTTTGCTGTGTCTCGATTGAAGTCAGTCGCAGCTCGTGGGGGCTGAGTAATTCCAAACCGATAGAGATTTCTAAAGGAACTGGGGGTATTGTTTTACTCTCGGTATGGAGACTGGCAAAAAGTATTAATTGGCTATTGCCAAGAATAATTTTTTCCCAGATAATTTGCTTGGAATTTAGCCGATGTTCTGGTATTAGTTTAACCAGGGCATCTTTTAATGCCGTAGATAATAATGCGGATGTGAGGGAAGCATTTAAATCGTTTTCTTCAAGTAGAACTTTTCCAACTACTGGTATTGTTTCTAACAGTCGCAATGGTTTACCTTTGAGTACTGAGCCAATGTCAATACGTATATTTTCAGCAGTTAGTTGGATCGATGTGAGGTGAAGACCTTGATAAATTGCATTATTTGCGGAAATGGAAACCCAAGGAATCGAACCTCCGAGAAGTTGTCTATCGGTAGCTTTGATTTGAACATTAAGGTTGTCAACGTGACTAACTTGCGATCGCAACCACAGTTTTAGTGCTTTGGTTAACACGGTGGTGACAATCCGAATTGACTTTGTAGTTTTGGTTTCTAGATTTTGCTCTGACATTTGATTGTTTCAATAGTTCAATGCATGGGTATTCGATTTAGTCAATACGGGCGTGCCTAATTAAACAGTCTTTAACTGTAACAGGTGAGTCTATTAACTACAAACTGCAACAGATATTATTTATTTAACACTTGTTCGCGTTCCCTCATTTATATTTTCTCAGTAATATTTCATGGAGGCTAGGTTACAAAAACTATTGTCCCAATGGGGTGTTGCCTCACGTCGTCAAGCCGAAGAAATGATTCGGCAGTCGCGGGTGCGGGTTAACGGTACATTGGCACATGTCGGACAAAAAGTCGATACCGATCGAGATACTGTTACTGTTGATGGCAAACCAGTAACTGCTGTACGTCCGGCTCTAATATATTTATTAGTAAATAAACCAGTTGGTGTAGTTTCGACTTGCGACGACCCTCAGGGAAGACCCACTGTTTTAAATTTATTACCGCAAGAATTGCAATCGGGTCAAGGAATTCACCCCGTTGGTCGTCTAGATGTCGAATCAACTGGAGCATTAATTTTGACAAACGATGGAGACTTAACATTTGGATTGACCCATCCGCGTCATAGTATTCCCAAGACTTACCGTGTTTTAGTTGAAGGACATCCTCCCGAAGCCGTGTTACAAATGTGGCGACAGGGAGTAATTCTTGACGAGAGAAAAACACGATCGGCTAGAGTGCGCGTTATTGAAAAAAGGCAAACGCGAACCTGTTTAGAAATCATCTTAAAGGAGGGAAGAAATCGTCAAATTCGGCGCGTGGCAGAGCAACTGGGATATCCAGTCATCGAACTGCATCGTACCGCTATCGGTTCAATAGGGTTACATTTACCAGGACAGAATTTATTGCCGCAGGGTTCCTATCGCTGTCTGGAAGATTTTGAAATTCGTAGTTTGCTTTCATTTATCAAAGTTGATTCCTATTAATGGTTTAGTTGGGTTAGGGAGTGAAAAATAAGAGCATGAAATGGCTAAGTAAGAAGGATAAAATCGAACTGACTCCTTCATTTGATGAGCAAAGGGCTAAAATTTTAGTAGAAATCGCAGAAAAACTCCGAGTCACACGCGAAGGATACGGCTTTGAAATCGAGGATGTAGTTACTTACACAAAAATTGCGCGCAAATTGTTGCAAGCAATTGAGGAAGCGGATTTTAGCAATTTACCAGAACCAATTTATATTCAAGGTTATATTAAACGATATGCCGATGCACTCGGTTTGAATGGTGCGGAGTTATCTAATAGCTTTCCAACCGAGGTGAATCACGTTGTTCGCACTTCTTGGAAAACTAATTCTAGGGGTCAACTGCGTCCGATTCATCTTTACTTGCTTTATATTGGTTCAATCGCTTGTTCGGTTAGTGGTTTATCGCACGTTTTAAGTACTGCGACTTTTCAAGTCACAAATCCTCTCAGCGAAACAAAGTTGCATCAAGCATTATCACCCAAGTCTCAAGGACAAAATCAGCAATTTAATCTCCAACCTGTTGCGAATAATCCTAACCAACAAGTGCAAGTTGGCGTAACTTTGAGAGACTCATCCTGGATTCGCATTGAGGTCGATGGTAAAACCGAATTTGAGGGTATTTTACCGCAGGGAAGTCAGCGCACTTGGAAAGCACAAGCACAATTGACAGTCCGAACTCATAACGCTGGTGGAGTGTTGGTAAGTGTGAACGAACAACAAGCTAAACCAATGGGAGAACTTGGAAAAGTTGAACAATTTACAATCGCGGCAAATACTAGTTCTTGAATTCGGGAGGTAGGGAGTAGGGAATAGGGAATAGGGAATAAAAAGGGAGACGCGAAATTTCGCGTCTCTACATGGACTAACTCCTAACTCCTCCCTACTTCTTGCGGTGCGCGTCCGCAAAGTACAGTCAAATCTTTAAGCTTATTGCTTAAGTCTTGGGTTAACATGTGCGAGTGGTATCGCCATTCCCAGTTACCTTCACCAACACCAGGAAAATTCATTCGCGCTTCGTTTCCTAGCCCGAAAATATCTTGTAATGGGATAATCGCTTGGTTTGCGATCGCGCTCAATGCTAATCGAATCATATCCCACTGTACGCCGTCGTTACTTATACATCCCAAGTACATGTGAAAATTGCGCTTTTCCCAGTCGCTGGAATTGTAAAACCATCCCACACTCGTATCATTATCATGAGTTCCGGTATAAACTACTGAGTTGCGCGTATAGTTATACGGTATATATGGATTGCCGGGATCGGAACCAAAGGCAAACTGCAAGATTTTCATACCGGGAAATTCAAATTTGTCGCGTAGCGCTTCAACTTCGGGGGTTATTACTCCCAAATCTTCGGCAAGAATTGGTAATTTACCTAATTTTTGACGAATTGTTTCAAATAACGCTTCACCTGGTGCTTTTATCCATTTTCCATTTAAGGCAGTTTCTTCCCCTTTGGCTACTGCCCAATATGCCTCAAATCCACGAAAATGGTCGATACGAATAATATCAACGTATTCCAGCATTGCTTCAAATCGGTCAATCCACCATTTGAAATCTTGCTTTTGTAATTGTTCCCACTGGTAAACTGGGTTTCCCCAAAGTTGACCTGTGGCGCTAAAATAATCGGGTGGAACACCTGCCATTAATTCAACTTCGCCATTTTTATCCAAATAAAATATTTCGGGATTTGCCCAGACATCAGCGCTATCATGCGCTACATAGATTGGAATATCGCCAATGATTTCGATTCCTCTTTCGTTAGCGTATGTTTTGAGTTTCGACCATTGGTCAAAGAATTCAAATTGTACGAACTTTTGATAGTAAATATCCGCTTCGAGTTCTTGGGATACTTTTTGCAATGCTTCGGGTTCGCGCTTCGCTAATCCTGGTTCCCAAGCATACCAACTCTGACCATTTTTTGCTTCCTTCAAAGCCATGAATAATGCATAATCATCTAACCAATGAGCTTTTTCTCGACAAAAAGTTGTAAATTCTGCTTTTTGTTCGGGTGTTGCTTGGTTTTTGAAGTTCTGGCAAGCAAGTCTAAGCAAACCCATTTTAACGGGGATAACTTGTTGGTAATCGACTTTATCACCCGAAAAACCTGGTAAATTCGCAAAATCCCATTCAGCCAGAAAGCATTTGTCCTGCAATTTTTCCGGACTGATTAATAGAGGATTGCCCGCGATCGCAGAGTAACACATGTAAGGTGAATTGCCGAAACCTGTTGGTCCTAACGGCAAAACTTGCCAATACTGCTGATAACTATCTTTGAGAAAATCAATAAAACGATAAGCTTCTGCACCTAAATCTCCAACCCCAAAACGACTGGGGAAGCTTGTAGGATGAAGCAAAACACCACTGGAACGAGGAAATGGCATAATTATCTAGAACTCTAATCAGCGAACAAGCAACTAATCGAATTTAACATGGAAGATAGGAGTTAGGAGTTAGGAATTAGGAGTTATGAGTTATGAGTTATGGGCATAAGAATAGTAAATAATTAATTAGTTATATACAATCTTGGTGCTTAACTCAACCTGACGAGAAGCGGTTTAGATACATCTCGTAACTTTTGTCAATACCTCTCTCCCAACTCTTAACTCCTAACTCCCAACTCTTAACTCCTAACTTAACTCCATGACTTATCGCAATCCAACACCAACAGTAGATATAATTATCGAACTTATTGACCGTCCTCATCGACCTATAGTATTAATTGAGCGCCATAATGAACCATTAGGATGGGCGATTCCCGGTGGATTTGTCGATTATGGGGAATCTGTCGAAGTTGCTGCAAAACGCGAAGCACTTGAGGAAACAGGTTTACAGGTAGAATTAATCGAACAATTTCTAGTGTATTCTGACCCCAAGCGCGACCCACGCAAACACACATTAAGTATTGTGTTTCTAGCAACCGCAACAGGTGAACCATTAGCAGGAGATGATGCGAAAGCTTTATCGACATTCGAGATGTGGGACTTGCCCAAAAATCTCTGTTTCGACCACGATAAAATTTTGCACGATTACTGGCAGTATCGACATTATGGGATACGTCCGAGAGTTGGAAGTTAGGAGTTAGAACAAGTTCTCAACTCAATGATAAACAATAGTTACAGCCATTTATAATTTTCATTTTGTTCAACTGCAAAGGGCTTTAATAGCAGATAATTAAAATATTTGTTATGGTTTGGGTTGATGATTCCCGATTTTGAAGAGAATGGCTATCTACCATTAGGGGTGCATTTTTGCGAGTGGGAGGAAGTTGTTGAAAGGTTTGGTATAAATCAAAAAAGGTTACGTTTGATACAGGTATTGCGAATGGCAATGGAAGAACTAAAATATTCTGGTTGTCAAACAATTTATATAAACGGTAGCTTTATCAGTAGTAAGGAAAATCCTGGCGACTTTGATATGTGCTGGGAAGAGAGTGGAATTAACATTAATTATCTGAAAACGATTGCACCAACTTTATATAATTTTGGATTAAGACGTACCGAACAAAAAAATAAATATAGGGGTGAAATTTTTCCCGCTAATTACCCTGCAAATGAAACTGGGATATTGTATATAGACTTTTTTCAATTTGATACTAGAACTAATATTTTTAAAGGTATTATCGCTATCGATTTAAAAAGGTGGACGCTATGATAAAAAACGAGCAGCAGTACCATATAACTAAAGAGTGGTTGCAAAAATTTGAGCAGTCGGTAGCAGAAATTGATAGCAACGAGAGTTTGAAAGCAGACCTAACGCGCTGGCAATTATATAGGGACGCATACCAAAGTCAAGCTTTGGAGTTCAGGGAAGAAATTGAGGAATACGAAAGAATTACCAATCATGATTCTCATACACCGATTTTATTAAAGATTGATAATGTTAACCATTTATCACAACTGTTAATTAAAGCACGGATGTCAGCTAAACTGACTCAAAAACAACTTGCACAATTAGCTGGTTTGACGGAAGAACAAATTATACTCTATGAAGAGAAAGATTACCAAGGTGCTAGTTTTCTAGATGTGTTAGCTGTATTTGATGCATTAGACATAAAAGTTCAAACAGGTGAGTTTTTAGTTCCCTTAGATACCTTAAGAAGAACACCAGTTACTAAGGAAGAATTATTAGGAAAGTCTAAGGTAAACCAGGAAACAACCAGTACCCTTCAAAAAGAAGTTAGAAGTTAATTTGTATGTAATCTCATACCTTGCTCTAGACTAAGGCTAAGTCGGGTCAAGGGTTTCCTCTAAAATTGCGTCCCATTCACGGCAGATGCTTCAACGCTCTTAGAGGTTGTTTGAAAAGTGGCTAGCTATGATTTTAGGCACTTATTGATCCCCCGCTCATCCCCCTTGACAAGGGGGACTTAAATTCTAGTTCCCCCCTTGTCAAGGGGGGTTAGGGGGGATCTAGAATATTTTGCTACCGACAAGGAAACTTTTCAAACATCCTTTTAACCCGCGCAACGCACTGCCTCCCCTTTACCCCTTCTTTATCGCGCTTTTGCAGAACCTGTCACAATTAGGCTCGCGCTTTCCACTTTCACATCTTCTACTTCCATTGGTACTAAACGACGTTCCTTTGTAATCCGTTCTTTTAATAATGCTGGTGAAACTCCTACATACTTAGATAAATCATCAATTGTTAAACTCACATTCGCTAATTTGACAAGTGGTGATTCCAGCGCAATTTGTCGATTCCGAACTGTAGGTGTTCCCTCAATTTCAACGTATACCGGACGGTCTTTGACTATTGGTAAATTTAATAAAGCTTGAGCAATTCCCGCACTACTATCGCTACTCGCTTCTTTACGCTTGATGATTTCTGGTAGATTAATCATTGCACCAACAATCATTTTCCCATCTCGAAATTGCGTATTTGTTCCTAATAAAATTTTGTCTAACTCAGCATTACTTGTCGTCCCTTTAGCTTCAAGTTCTGAAAAAATCAATTCATTAACTTCATCCGAACTCAATTCAACAGTCCCTTTCGATTCACCCTTTGCTGATTGTTCTGTTAAAGTATTAGAAACTTTACGCCAAATTTGTTCGCGGGTTTGTGGGGTTTTTGTACTAACTGCTGGTGTAGTTTCAGTTGCAGTTGGTATTTTATACCAATTTGGTACATACGTTGTTTGTTGCCAAAGATAGAATAAAATACCCAAAATCCCTACCGATATAACACCAGAAATTAATAATAACCGCTTAAACATAAAACTTTATTTTTAGCAGTGTTGAAGAGATTTAATTTAAATACACAAGCAAGTAAGTTTGATTCTAGATCCCCGACTTCGCAGGAGTTGTCCCAATACTGCATAGGTTTTAGGGAAATTAGAAACCCGGTAACTTTTACGAAACCGGGAATAAGCCCCCTCGACTATCCAAAACCTCCAAGTATTGGGAGTTGTCAGGATCTGATTTCTCACGCAGGCAATTTACGACTACTATAGGAATCCTATTTGATTTTTGAAAAAGAATACGAGAAAATATGGAGG
>CAXTCQ010000218.1:0-14281 GCA_964242965.1 uncultured Calothrix sp.
GGAAACTATGTTAAAGCCATTGAATACCAAGAACAGAGTTTAGCTAGATTACGCGAAATTAAAGACCTTGATGGAGAAGGAACAGCACTAAATAATTTAGGAGCTGCTCTCTATAAATCTGGTAATCTTGCATCAGCTGAAAAAATTCTCCGCACTGGTATTGAGAAACGGGAATCTCTCCGGGAATTATTAGGTAAAAATGACAGCTACAAAGTTTCAATTTTTGAAGAACAATATCGTACTTACCGCACTTTACAACAAGTTCTAATTGCTCAGAATAAAACTGACGAGGCACTCTTAATTTCCGAAAGGGGACGTAGTAGAGCGTTTATAGAGTTATTAACTTCACGCTTGGTTCGTAAAACTACAGGTCAAACCCCAGAACCTACTGTTGCTAAACCGACATTATCGCTACTGCAACAAATCGCTAAACAGCATTCAAGCACTTTCGTTCAATACTCTATTAATTATGATGACTTCAAAATTCAGGGTAAACGAGAAATTCAGGAATCAGAACTTTATATTTGGGTCATCAAACCCACAGGTGAAGTCACATTCCGCAAATCTGACCTGAAACCCCTGTGGCAAAAAGAAAATACAACTTTAGCTGACCTCGTAACCACCAGTCGTGATTATATTGGTGTTAGAGGTCGTGGTGGTGTTTTAGTAAGCGAAAATCCTAATACACCCAAAGCAACAAACAAACTGAAGCGTTTACACGAATTATTAATCAACCCCATCGCTGATTTATTACCCAAAAACCCTACCGACAGAGTTATCTTCATTCCCCAAAGTTCCCTATTCCTCGTTCCCTTTCCCGCTTTGCAAGACGCAAACGGTAAATACCTGATTGAAAAACACACTATTCTTACATCCCCATCGATTCAGGTTTTAGATTTAACCCACCAGCAAAGGGACCAGGGGAGAAGGGGGGACAAGGAGAAGGGGGGAATATTAATTGTAGGTAATCCGACGATGCCTAGTGTACCACCTCAGCCAGGAGATAAACCGCAGCAGTTAGCATCATTACCAGGTGCAGAAAAAGAAGCAATTGCGATCGCATCCCTACTCAACACCAAAGCAATTATAGGTAGTCAGGGTACAAAAGCATCTGTTGTCCAAAAAATGCCTTCTGCAAGAATCATTCATTTAGCAACACACGGCATATTCGATGATAACCGAGGTTTGGGAAGTGCGATCGCTCTTGCTCCCGATGCATCATTTTACCCAAAACTAGGAGAAATCAACGGTTTACTTACGGCTGAAGAAATCCTGGATATGAAGCTACAAGCTCAGTTAGTCGTCCTCAGCGCTTGTGACACTGGTAGGGGAAAAATTACCGGGGATGGGGTAATTGGCTTATCGCGATCGCTTATCTCTGCGGGTGTACCCAGCGTCATGGTGTCGCTATGGTCGGTTCCCGATTCTCCTACCGCGCAGTTAATGTCCCAATTTTACACAAATCTCAAGGAGCGTGGCATGGATAAGGCACAAGCTTTGCGCTACAGCATGTTGACGACGATGAAAACTCATCCCAGCCCTAGAGATTGGGCGGCTTTTACGCTGATTGGGGAATCGGAATAGTCGGGGTTACATCTAATAATAGATCCCCCCGCCTGTGGCGACCCCCTTAAGAAGGGGGTAGGTGAAAAGCGTCTCCTTCTTAAGGGGGTAGGTAAAAAAGCCCCCCTTTTTAAGGGGGGTTGGGGGGATCTTCGAGGGATAGTGAACCGTATTAGATGTAAAATTGCAGTCTAATTAATTACATTTCTTGTCTGTGTCTATTGTTGAATTTAACTAGAAAATTATTGGAGTAAACATCATGAAACGTATTTCCTGCCTTCTCTTAGCTGCTAGTATTTGGTCATTAAACGGCGTATTACCACCAACCAACATTCAAGTGTTAGCGGAACTTACCGGAGGCATCGCTCAAACCCAAGATAATAGCGATCTATTTTACCTGTATAAAGGACAACGCATTTCCTTAAATCAAAGACCGGATGCGATACCACGAAGTGGTTGCCAAGGGCATCGCAGTTGCTTTCAAAAAAGTTGGTGGTACTCGTAATCTTTCTGCTCAACCGCTTTATCTTCAACTTCAGCAAGCTTTACAGGGTGGTGTTAGAGGAACTACTACGCCTAAAGTTACTCCTCTGGGCGAAAATTATGCTGTGGTGAGTTTACCTACGGGAATTCGGGATAGCGCTTTCCAACAGCGGATTCAACAGCAACCCTATGTAAAAACGACTTTACCCGTGCTGAGTCGCAACCAGCGTACTGAAGTTATTGTTTTACCTAACGAGATTATTCTCAGCTTCGAGGAGCAACTTTCCGATACCCAACGACAGACGATTTTACAGCAAAATAATTTGGAAATTGTCCGTCCATTGCGGTTTCAGAAGAATCGCTATTTAGTAAAATCGATAACGGATGATGGTACAAGAATACTTAGTGTTGCCAACAAATTAAACGAAATTAAAGGGGTGACATCTGCCACACCCAACTTTATCCAATCGTTGAACGAGCAAAATCTGCAAACTGCTGTAAAACAAGTTGCAAACCTGAAAAAGTCCGAACAATTCTACAGTCTCACCAAAGACAATATTGCAACCCAATCTAACAGAGGTATTTCACCGAAAACAAACTTACTGGGGCTAGCTTGGCAGTTGGACAGCTTACCGCTAAAACAGTGTCTGCAACAGCCTATATCTAATTTAGAAGCCCTCAAAAGCTGCGTACAACAACCGATAGCGGTATCGACAATTAAGCGCACAGATATGCATGTCACCGATGCATGGAAACGCAGCAACGGAGGACGCGGTGTAGTTGTGGCAGTTATCGACAGCATAATTCAATGGGATCACCCCGACTTGGCAGGCAGTTTATATAAGGTGAAAGCTGCTGATAAATGTCCGGGGGAAGTTCACGGTTGGGATTTTTCTACAAGCAGCGATCGCAGCAACCCCTGTGAAAATGGTGATGCAGATACTCGCATTAGTCCGTCGGAACTCGCTATTTTGGGGTCAAAATTTCAAGATACTTTCCAATTATCAGATGCAAAATTAGTCGAGAAATACCCTACAGAAGCGCAACAGGTGCAGCAAAGTAACCCAAATTACACGCTGGCAGATATTGCAGGTGTTTTGCGTTACTCGATTCGGACATATAAAATCGGTGGAGAATTTCACGGCACTTATGTGAGTGGTGTAATTGCCGCTAAACCAGGAAATGGGGAAGGAATGGTAGGTGTGGCTCCGAATGCACAAATATTACCCGTGCGGATGTTCGGGCTTTTAGTGCATTTTAATAAAATGCACGCGACTCGCGCTTAGGTTTTGCAAACCTTCTTCGGGTTGAAAGCGCGTCGAGAATTCCTCCTTGCATATGCTTTGGTTGCTCAGATATATATATTTTTGAATACCCCTTGATGAAAATCCTAATTTTCATCTGTGGGTATCTAGATTGCGATCTGCGCTAGCCTTTCCTAGCCCTAAAAGGGCGGCTACGCTACGGCTTCCCCAACGCTCTTTCGCACTTCTGGCTTTGCCATCGCAAGATATTTGGAAGTTAGGTTGTAGCAAAATCCCCTCCGGGGTGGCTTTGGGGAACCCAACAATTTCCGTTTAATGCTGATTACTCTACACAGTTCTTAATTTCTAACTACCCAACTCCTAACGTTAAAATCCTAGCCATGCATTATCGAAATATCAGTTTAACCGCTTTTACAACTCTAATCCTGACAATTTCCATGCCTGTAGCAGTCAACTTGCCAGCACTATTCCAGATATCGCAGGTATTGGCACAAACACCAGCAAACCGCAAAGCCGAAGCAGACAGATTATTTCAGCAAGGTAACGAGCAGTTTCATAACAGTCAATTTCAAGCGGCATTACAATCTTGGCAACAAGCGCTGGCAATCTATCAACAAACAGGAAATCAACTTCAAGTAGCCACTACTATGAATCAGTTAGGAACAGCTTACTTTGCCTTTGGGAAATATCAAAATGCAAAGGAATTTCACGAACAGTCTTTAGTTATTGCTAAAAAAATCGGGTCTAGAAAAGAAGAAGCAAAATCTCTCAATGGTTTAGGTAATGCTCTTTGTTTTTTACGCAAATATCAAAATGCAATAGAATTGCATCAGCAATCTTTAGCTATTGCGAGACAAATAGGACTTAATGAAGAGGAAGTAAAATCTTTTAATGGCTTGGGCAATGCTTACTTTCGCTTAGAACAAAAGCAAAAAGCGGTAGAATTTTATGAACAATCCCTATCTCTTGCTAGAAAGATAAATTATAAACAAGGCGAAGGGAAAGCCCTCACAAATTTAGGTAATATTTATCAATCTTCACAACAATACGAAAAGGCAATAGCATTATATGAACAATCTTTAGTAATTGTTAAAATCCTAAAAGATAGTCGAACAGAGGCTGCTAACCTCTTGAATTTGGGAGATATGTACAGTTTACTAGGACAATACCAAAAAGCTATAGTATCGCACGAGCAGGCTTTAGCTCTTTCTAAAAAACTGGGTAATAGACAAGGCGAAATGGCTTGCTTTACAGGTTTAGGAATTGTTTACCGTAATCTTGAGCAATATGAGAAGGCAATAGAATTTAATTTCAAATCTTTAGCTATTGCTAAGGAATTAGGAGATAAACATAATGAAGCTGTATCTTACGGTAATTTGGGAGTTGCAAATAAGTTTCTAGGACGAAATGAAAAAGCGATAGAATTCCACGAACAGGCTTTATCTCTTTATAAAGAATTAGCATTTAAAGAAGGAGTAGGACTTACACTTGGTAATTTGGGACTTGCCTACAGTTCTCTTGGTGAATACCAAAAAGCGATAGGTCTTTATCAAGAGTCTCTAGTTATTGCTAAAGAATTAGGCGACAAACTCAGGCAAGGTAATGCTCTAAATAATATTGGCGGGATATATATTAGATTAGGACAACATACAAATGCTTCTACTACACTACAAGAAGCAATTGATATTTACGAAACTATACGTTTGTCTGGTTTAAATGACGCTAATAAAATATCAATTTTTGATACTTATTCTCGCTCTTATCGTTTATTACAAGAAGCCTTTATTCTCCAGAATAAACCTAACAATGCCCTAGAAACTGCTGAACGAGGAAGAGCGCGTGCTTTCGTTGAATTACTATCTTCTCGATTATCTCCTGAATCAAAACAGCAATTATCTACTAATCTACCAAGTATTAAACTAATTAAAGAAATTGCTAAAACACAAAATACAACACTTGTTGAATATTCAATTGTTAACTCAGAAATATACATTTGGGTCATCAAACCGACGGGTGAAGTCATTTTCCGTAAAACTGACCTCAAACCCCTGTGGGAGAAAGAAAATACAACTTTAGAAAAACTCGTCACCAGTAGCCGTAAATCGATTGGTATCACCGATACCAGAGGACGCAATGCGATTAATATAGTTACCACAATCGATCCGCAAAATCAAACCCAACGCTTACAGCGATTACACCAACTATTAATTGACCCAATCGCTGACCTTTTGCCGCAAGATGCTAATCAACGTGTAGTTTTCATCCCCCAATCATCCTTATTCCTCGTTCCCTTCCCCGCATTACAAGATAAAGATGGTAAATACCTGATTGAGAAACACACCATTCTTACCGCACCATCAATTCAAGTATTAGATTTAACCCACAAACAAAATGTAGAGACGCGAAACTTCGCGTCTCCAGCCCTAATTGTCGGTAATCCCACGATGCCAAAAGTAATATTAGAACCAGGGCAACCCGCACAACAATTAAAACCATTACTTTGGGCAGAAAAAGAAGCTAAAGATATTGCCTCACTCCTAAAAACCGAACCAATTATAGGTAATCAAGCCACAAAAGCCGAGATTGTTAAGAAAATGCCCTCTGCAAAAATCATTCACCTAGCCACACATGGGATACTCGATGATATTCACGGATTAGGGAGTGCGATCGCTCTTGCACCCTCTGGAAAAGATGACGGTTTACTCACCGCTGACGAAATCCTCAACCTCAAACTAACTGCCGATTTGGTCGTTTTAAGCGCTTGCAACACCGGACGCGGAAAAATTACTGGTGATGGTGTTATCGGTTTATCTCGCTCTTTGATTAGCGCGGGTGTTCCCAGTATTATGGTGTCCTTATGGTCGGTTGATGATAATTCTACATCTTTTTTAATGACCGAATTTTATCAAAATCTGCAACAAAAACTTGACAAAGCAAGCGCATTGAGAAACGCTATGTTGGCAACAAAGAAAAAGTATCCTAATCCGCTTTATTGGAGTGCATTTACATTAATTGGCGAATCTGAATAAATAAGATCGCTACCAAGGCAATATTTCGCCATTAGCGTGCCAGAAAGTCCCTGTATTCTCTAGAGTTAATTCATCAATGCGTTTTAAAAGTCCTTTGACTGAAGTTTCTGGAGTGATACCAGAAAAATCAGTCATGCGAGTTTGCACGAGTCCTGGATGAAGAATTGCAACGGCAATACCTTTGGGCTTCAGGTCGTGGGATAAAGATTTTCCTGCCATTGAAACAGCTACTTTTGACATTCGATAACCGTAGGAACCTCCGGATGTATTGTCTTCGATAGAACCCATACGGCTTGTCATGATAATTACTTTTGAGCCATTTTTTAAATTGGGAAGTAAAGCACTTGTAATTCTCAAAGTTCCTAAAGTATTAGTTTCAAATTGGCGGCGGATACTGTCAAAATCTAAATATTCAATAGTGGCTCTTTCTTCGACAATCCCAGCATTATTAATCAAGACATCTAATGGTAAGTTTTTGAGCCTATCAGCTAAATTGGCTACAGATGTGTTTGATGTAATATCCACATTTGATTCTATTTGCACACCTAAGTTTTTCAACTCATCGCAGTCACTGCGACAGACGGCTATTACAGTCTCTCCCCGTCGTTTGAGTTGACGACAATATTCTAGACCAATTCCTCGATTTGCACCCGTTACTAAATAAGTTGCCATTTTGACCTAAAATCGAAACTTCTTTGTTTTTGATTTTTGCACATTTTTTAATCTTACAGCCAATTATTATGAAATTTAAATCTTAACAGTTCATAAAACATCATTAATGAAATGAACTACTGGTTTATGTCATTAGTTCTGATAGGTTAATTTCTTAACCCATCAGAACTTTTAACATGGAGTACTATTGGTTAATTTCATAAGTTTTAAGGGGTTGCTAGATCCCCGACTTCTTTAAGAAGTCGGGGATCTAAACCTCACGACTGGGCAAAATTAATGAAACAGACGGCTACTATAGTGGCTCGTTTCAAAAATTCTGAAGGATTGACACAAATTTTAAACCTCTCCTATTCTTCTCTCTGCGTACTCTGCGTCTCTGTGGTAATTATATTTACCATCAAAATTGTTCGCATAGACCATAAAGTTTCGAGTCCCAATTGCATAAGTTAGCGTAACCCAGAAATATAATTCTTTAAAGCGACTCCAGCCCAGATATAATTAAAATCCTATGTCTTACATCAAACGCCGCCAATTTCTCCAATTCTGCGCTTCAACCCTCGCAACATTGGGTTTAAGCCAGTTGGATATTACGCAGCAGGGAGATAAATATGCTAAAGTCCTAGCACAAAATACACCCCGCAAACTCGCGCTACTGGTGGGAATTAATAAGTATCCTGGTGCTTTGGCATTAGATGGTTGTGTGAATGATGTCAGGTTACAGCAAGAATTATTAATTCACCGCTTTGGTTTTAACCCCAAAGATATCCTCACCTTGACCGACCAACAAGCTACTCGTCAAGGTATCCTCTCGGCTTTTGAAGACCACCTAATCAAACAAGCAAAACCTGGGGATGTAGTCGTTTTCCACTTCTCCGGACATGGTTCGCGCATAGCAGACCCCGACCGCGATTCACCCGATGGACTCAATAGTACCTTTGTACCGATCGATAGCGTTTTACCTACAGGATTTCCTACGAATGGTGGTGCAGTTCCAGATATTATGGGGCATACGCTGTTTTTGCTGATGTATGCATTGAAGACAGAAAACGTGACTGTGGTGCTAGATAGCTGTCATTCGGGAGGAGGTACGCGGGGTAATTTCCGAGTCAGGTCGCGTGATGGTGGTTCTACCCTCCAACCCAGTCAAGCCGAACTTGAGTATCAAAAACAATGGTTGTCACGACTGCAACTTTCACCGCAAAAGTTTATCGAACTCCGTCGAAAAGGCGTAGCGAAAGGAGTTGTCATCGCTTCGGCTCGACGCGACCAGTTCGCGGCAGATGCATCGTTTAATGACTTCTATGCTGGTGCATTTACTTACGAGTTTACCAAATATCTGTGGCAGCAAACCGGGTATGAACCTGCCAGCACGGCAATTATTCGCGTTGGTCAAAGTACGAAAAACGTTGCCAAGGAGAGGGGAAATCCTCAAGACCCGTTACTCGAAGTTAATCTCAGTAAAGAAAATAGTAATGCACCTATTTACTTTACGCGATCGCAAGCTATCCCAGCCGAAGCTGTAATCACTCAAGTCCAAGGGAATCAAGTCGAATTGTGGTTGGGTGGGATCGATTCGCAAAGTTTGCCTGCATTTACTCAAAATGCTATTTTCACAGCTATAGATGCTAAAGGTGGCGAAACAGGATTTGTTATCCTCAAAAGTCGTCAAGGATTAATTGGCAAAGGTACGCTGTTAACTGGACGGCATAGAATACTACTGCAACCAGGTATATTATTACAAGAGCGCATTCGCAGTATTCCGGATAATTTAACTTTAAAGATTGGCATCGATAGCTCGCTAAATCAAAATAATGCCCAGGAGGCAACACAAGCTATACAAGCACTCAAGCGTATTGAACCAAAACGATTGGGAACGGCTGAAGTACAATATATTTTTGGTCGCATGACTCAAGAAAGGTATAAGAAATCGCAGTCAAATACTGCTCCTGTGGGTAGTTATGGTTTATTTTTACCTAGCTTAGACCAAATTATGCCCTCTTCTTTCGGTAAAAGTGGCGAAACTGTGAATGCAGCAGTTACACGCTTACAACCGAAGTTAAAGTCGCTATTAGCAGCTAGAATTGTCAAGCAAATCCTGGGTAATACTAATTCATCACAAGTAAATGTAGCTGCAACGATGAATGTTGCTGGTAGTCAAGAAATAATTAGCGAAACTTTTACCATTCGCGGTACAAACAAAGTTCCGGTATCAAAACCAGCACCAGCTTCACCCGTGAAGTTATCTGAATCTGGTGTGCGTCAATTAAAGGTGGGAACTGAGATTAATTTCCAAGTTGAAAATAAAGAATCGCGTCCGCTCTACGTTAGCATTTTGGTGATTGACGCTCAAGGCGAAATGACGGTAGTCTTTCCTAATAATTGGTCAGCTTCAGAAAATAGTGCGTCAATTGAAGCAAAACAAAAACGGGTGATTCCTGCGGTTGAAGATGGTTTCAAACTTACCATCGGCGAACCCTTGGGATTCTCTGAAGTGCTAATTTTAGCTAGTGCAACACCTTTGCGAAATTCGCTCAAAGCACTGCAACAAATAGCCTTGGAGAGAGGAATTACAAACCGCAGTACCCCAATTGCTGTTACTGATGAGCTTTTGGATGTTACCAACAGTTTGCTTGAGGACTTAGATGCAGGCACTCGCTCAGATGCTAGCGTCGAAGGAATACCACTTAATAGCGGGGTTCGCGGTATCGATACTCAGAAACTGGCAGCAATGGCGATCGCATTCGAGGTAGTATAAAGTTTGGTAGCTGATATCCTACTATTCACATTTAATAATACCCCCATGACCGCAACTACTCCCTCTCAATACCGTTCTATTGCGGAAGCTTCACCTTTAGGGATGCCCTATATCTGCGGTAGGGAATCAGAACTTAGTTCTACGACCAACCAGCAAGCACCAGTATTTTTAAACACAACAAACCTCAATCTTGAAAATATCACTGCTGGATTTGCTTGCGCTCTCCACATGCACCAACCCACAATTCCCGCAGGTGCTAACGGGGAACTAATTTGTAATCTTCAGCACATGTTTGAACATCCTCACGATGGGGATAACCATAATGCAGGTGTTTTTACGTGGTGTTACAGCCGCATGGGTGAATTTATACCTGAATTAGTTTCTCAAGGTTGCAATCCCCGAATTATGCTCGATTATTCGGGTAATTTGCTGTGGGGATTGCGACAAATGGGACGCGATGATGTTATTAATAACCTCAAACGCATCACCTGCGATTTGCAATATCAACCATACGTTGAATGGTTGGGGACGATGTGGAGTCATGCAGTTATACCTTCTACACCTATACCCGATATTAAGTTACATATCCAAGCTTGGCAACATGACTTTGCGGCAATTTTTGGTGATGATGCACTTAAGCGCGTTAAAGGTTTTTCTCCCCCAGAAATGCATTTACCCAATCACCCCGATACGCTATTTGAGTATATCAAAGCGTTGAAGGAATGCGGTTACAAATGGTTGATGGTGCAAGAACATTCGTTGGAACAATTAGATGGTTCCCAATTAACCCACGACCAAAAATATATTCCCAACCGTTTGATTGCCCGCAATTCTCACGGTGAAACTGTTAGCATTACCGCGTTAATCAAAACCCAAGGTTCGGATACCAAATTAGTTGCACAAATGCAACCATATTTTGAAGCCAAAGGACGCGGTAAACAGCAAGTAGGCAACACCAATGTCCCATCATCCGTTATCCAAATTGCCGACGGTGAAAACGGTGGAGTGATGATGAATGAATATCCCCGCGATTTATTTCGGGTGTATCACGAAATCCGCGATGCAGGGGGGAATTATGCGGGAACCGTCGCAATGAATGGTACGGAATATTTAGAATTAATCGAAGCAGCAGGTGCGAACAGTGACGATTATCCAGCTTGTCAAGCTGTGCAACAGCATAAAATTTGGCAGCGAGTTAATTTAGATAATGTCACATCGTCAGCGGTGGAAAAAGCGATTCAAGAATTGAAGGAAACCGACCATCAATTTCACATTGATGGTGCTTCGTGGACGAACGATTTAAGTTGGGTTAAAGGATATGAAAATGTTCTCGAACCGATGAATCGATTGAGTGCTTTGTTTCATCAAAAATACGATAAGTTGGTGCAGCAGGATGCAGCGGTAACAAAGCGAGAAGACTATCAGCAAGCTTTACTATATAATCTGTTAGTGCAAACTAGTTGTTTCCGTTATTGGGGACAAGGTACTTGGACAGATTATGCAAGGGAATTGTATCGACGGGGAGAGGAATTATTGAAGTAATGTTATAGTAGGTAAATTACGATGGTGGTTAATTAAATTAAAGCCAATACTTCTGCTTCCTGGTATGCTATTTAATGAAAAGCACGTTAAAAATAACCTGTGACTTTAGATAAAATACCTCCGGAGGCATTAGTTATTCGGGATGGACGTAATCGTTCAGAAGATATTGAGCGTGGTATTGTCACTCATCCTAGTGGCATAACTGAAATCTCTGTAGAAAGCGCAGTAGAATTATCTATAAGAGAGTTAGCAGAAAAAAATCCTCACGGGCAAATTGGTGTGACAACTGTAGGAGAAGTCCGGACTTTAGGAGGTAATGTAATTTAGTTACTAGCGAGAATATATCCATCTGCACTAAAAGAGACAGAATGTACCAAGTCAGTATGCCCTTGTAAAGTTTTAATACATTGATTTGAGTCAATTATTTGCTTGATTTCACTGTCAAGATTTGACATTAAAGCTGCAAGGGAATCAGCACGTATAATTATATATTCTTGGTTATGTGATAATTGATTTGACATATTAATCATTGAATGAGAAATTATTCGCGGATTATTAACGCGAATTAAAGGACAAATTATACTTCAAGTTTTTTTAACAGCTATATTCTCAACGTTAGATCGTTCAGCAAAACTTTTGGGATGCCGCCATACGCTTATCAAATTCAAGTGCGAATTTTGCAGGCAAAACGGCTGCTTAGAAAAGAGGGTCGATCGAGCAAGTAGCCATTAAGACTGGATTTGTGAGTCAAAGCCACTTTGGTTCGCACTTCAAGCGGCAAGTTTTGTGTCACTCCAAGGCAATATATTCAAGACAGCAAGAACGTGATAAATTTTGATGCTTAAATGCACTAACCTATATACAGGTTTACTCTGATTTCAGGTTTGCTCTAATTTCAGGTTACCAGCGATAAATATGACTTCAACCAAAAGATCGAGGTGGACGACAGGCAGACTATGTAATCTCTTGATTGCACTGGGTTATTACTTGGAAAACAGATCGCTTAGAGGGTGTTTATAAATTTGGCAAAAGCTTTAAATTGTCATGCTGAATGGAGCGACAGCGTAATGAAGCATCTCTAGACTACGCTTCAAACCCTAGATTCTTCGTTCCTCAGAATGACAGATTTTATTTATAAACACTCTCTTAGAAAAGTAGATTTCTAACATCACGATGGTTTACACAGCGTAAAACTTAAATACACAAAATATTTTGAAACAAACAATTCTAGTAGCAGGCGGAACGGGTAATCTCGGCAGACGAATCGTTAAAGCATTGATCGCCAGAGGGGCGGAAGTTCGCGCTATTGTCCGCAACGGTAACGAACCAGAAAAAATCGAAAACCTGACCGAACTCGGCGCGGAGGTAATTACGGTCGATTTGTCTGATGCCGATGAGCTTAAACAAGCCTGTCAAGGGGCATCGTGTGTGGTTTCGGCTTTATCAGGACTACACGAGACAATCGTTGACTCGCAAATCAAACTGCTTGACGCGGCGATCGCGGCGGGTGTCCCGCGCTTTATTCCTTCAGATTTTTCTTCAGACTTTACCAAACTGCCCGCAGGCGAAAACAGAAACTTTGATTTAAGAAAAGAATTTCATCAATATCTGGACAAATCGCCAATCGCTGCCACGTCGATCTTGAACGGGGCTTTTGCCGATGAAATTTTGAGTTACAACACACCGCTTTATAATGTGAAAAATTATAGTGTTGGCTATTGGGGAGATAAATCCGACTGGAAAATAGACTTTACGACAATGGACAATACGGCGGATTACACTGCCGCCGCCGCTCTCGACTCCACGACTCCAAAGATTTTACGGATTGCCAGTTTCCAAATTAGCCCGAACGAACTGATTTCTGTGGGCAAAGAAGTTAAAAACAGAGAATTCAAACTCATCCCAATGGGAAGTCTGGAAGATTTCTCTGCCTCAAACAAAAAAGAGCGGGCTGCACACCCAGAAGGAGAAAAAGAGGTGTTTCCAGGCTGGCAAAACAAGCAATATTTATACAGTATGTTCAGCGTCCAAAATACACCGCTCGATAACGAGCGGTATCCTGATGTCTTGTGGACGAGCGCGTTTGATGTGATTTCAAAAATTTAGTTTCAAATCAAGTTAAAACGAGCGTCGAATGTTTTTGATTAAAGTTCGATTAGAAAATTCAAGGATTCATAAATGAACGCACAAAATAAGCCACAGGCTTTTGAAGTCAATAATACCAAAGGTCGCGCCTATTGGGGGATGGGTATTCTCTGGACTATGCTGGCAACTGCCGAAGATACTAATGGAGCATACTCCTGCATCGAAGAATTGATCCCCCAAGGTCCGGCGGCACCGCCTCACATTCACGAAGCGGCAGATGAAACCTTCTACATTATGGAAGGCGAAGCCACCTTCTTTGTGGAAGACAAGCCGATTAAAGCAACCGCCGGCTCGTTTGTGTCCATTCCACGGGGTACAAAACACGCTTTTCAAATTGATTCGGAAACGGTACGACTACTCAATACCTATGTGCCGGCAGGTTTTGAATACATGATTATGGCGACAACTGTACCCGCAGAGGCACGTACATTGCCTCCTGCTTCGATGCCTTTGCCCGAGCGAGAACAGTCCAATCTCATGATGGAGCAAATCATCCAAAAGTATCCTGCGGCTAAAACCAACTTCCTAAGAGGGTATGAAGGTTAAATGACCTAGCAGGTAGGTTAAAGTTCCCGACATCAGAGGATGTTTTAAAAGTCCAACATAGGTATAATTTGTCATTCTGTTGCTTGCTTCTGGGTTGGCATAGCCGCTCCGTTGGCGCAGCCTGCTTTTATGGCTTAGGAGCGCTTGAGTGCGGAACCCTTCAGCATGACAAAAACTATACTTTTAAAACATCCTCTAATATAGATTTAATTAATTATGGATGATATTTGACACTCCCCTGCCTAAAGGCGAGGGGATTCTTTAAGAGGTTGAGCCGTATC
>CAXTCQ010000219.1:0-14241 GCA_964242965.1 uncultured Calothrix sp.
GTAGGGCAGGGAGGGATGCCTGCCCTACAATACATTTGCACCTGAATGGCTGACAATAAAAGTTTTCGCAATATACTATATTCCGACCGATTTACCGTATAATACTTTTAGAGTATAAACGAATCGCAAATCTAACTTGTGCATTTGGAGAATTTTGCATGACAGCCATAACTCTGGGTGTCTCGACTGTTAAACCTTTGGGCGATCGTGTTTTCGTCAAAGTCAGCGCATCTGAAGAAAAAACTGCTGGAGGTATACTCTTGCCCGATGTCGCCAAAGAAAAGCCTCAAGTAGGTGAAATCGTTGCTGTTGGCCCTGGTAAACGTAACGACGATGGTTCTCGTCAGGAACCAGACATCAAAGTGGGCGATCAAGTCCTCTACTCAAAGTATGGCGGTACGGATGTCAAACTTGGTACAGATGAGTATGTACTGTTGTCAGAAAAAGACATTTTGGCAATTGTGTCTTGATGCACTGATTTTTAGATTTTTGTCTTAATCCAAAATCACAAATCCAACACCCAAAATCAAACTATGGCTAAACGCATTATTTATAACGAAAATGCTCGTCGCGCTTTAGAAAAAGGCATTGATATCTTGACTGAGGCAGTGGCAGTCACTCTCGGGCCGAAGGGACGTAACGTTGTTTTAGAGAAGAAGTTTGGCGCCCCTCAAATAGTTAATGACGGTGTGACTATTGCTAAAGAAATTGAGCTAGAAGATCACGTCGAAAACACTGGTGTCTCGCTAATCCGACAAGCGGCTTCTAAAACAAATGATGCTGCTGGCGATGGCACAACAACTGCAACCATCCTGGCTCAAGCAATTGTCAAAGAAGGATTGCGGAACGTGGCGGCTGGAGCAAATGCAATCCAACTCAAGCGCGGAATTGACAAAGCGACTGGGTTCTTGGTGGGTAAAATCAAAGAACATGCCCGTCCGGTGGAAGATTCGAGGTCTATTGCCCAAGTCGCTGCTATCTCTGCTGGTAACGATGAAGCGGTAGGCGCCTTGATTGCTGAGGCATTGGAAAAGGTCGGTCGCGAGGGTGTGATTTCTCTTGAAGAAGGCAAGTCTGTCACCACTGAACTGGAAGTTACGGAAGGGCTGAACTTCGACAAGGGGTATATCTCTCCCTATTTTGCTACAGATGCCGAGCGGTTGGAAGCTGTACTTGATGAGCCGTTCCTCCTAATCACTGACAAAAAAATTGCCCTGGTGCAAGATTTAGTACCTGTGCTAGAGCAGGTTGCCCGTGCGGGTCGTCCCCTATTGATTGTGGCAGAAGACATTGAGAAAGAAGCATTGGCAACACTGGTAGTAAACCGATTGCGTGGTGTATTGAATGTAGCCGCAGTCAAGGCGCCGGGATTTGGCGACCGTCGCAAAGCCATCTTGGAAGACATTGCGATTTTGACTGGAGGGCAGTTAATTACGGAAGATGCGGGTCTGAAGCTAGATGCAACCAAGCTAGACCAACTTGGCAAAGCGCGGCGCGTCACAATCACCAAAGATGATACTACCCTCGTAGCTGATGGCAATGAAGCAGCCGTGAAAGCACGGGTAGAACAAATCAAGCGGCAAATCGAAGATACCGAGTCTTCTTATGATAAAGAGAAGTTGCAAGAACGTTTGGCAAAACTATCGGGCGGAGTTGCTGTTGTAAAAGTCGGCGCCGCCACCGAAACGGAACTGAAAGACCGTAAGCTGCGCCTAGAAGATGCAATCAACGCTACCAAAGCTGCTGTAGAAGAAGGGATTGTTCCCGGTGGCGGTACTACGTTGGCACATTTATCTCCTGACCTAGAAACTTGGGCAAAGTCCACCTTAACGGATGAAGAACTTACCGGAGCGCTAATTGTATCTCGTGCGCTAAGTGCGCCGCTGAAGCGGATTGCAGAGAATGCAGGTCAAAATGGTGCGGTGATTGCAGAACGGGTTAAAGAGAAAGACTTTAACGTGGGCTACGACGCAACCACAGGTGAATTTGTTGACCTGTTTGAGGCAGGGATTGTTGACCCGGTGAAAGTGACTCGTTCAGCATTACAGAATGCTGCGTCCATCGCGGGTATGGTTTTGACCACCGAAGCTATCGTAGTTGATAAGCCAGAGCAAAAAGAACAGGCTACAGCAGCTCCTGGTGGCGGTGGCTTAGGCGGCGGCGATTTCGACTACTAATTTCTGCTTTATCATTTACAACACAGGCAGTCAGCCTGTGTTGTATCGTATATAAGGATTTACTAAATTGGATTCATTAAATTGGACTCTATTAAGTTCTAAATATTTGGTGAAAGATAAATGGCTATCACTACGCGCTGATACTTGCCAAATGCCTGATGGAAAAATAGTTGAGCCTTTTTATGTTATTGAATATTCTACATGGGTACATGTTGTAGCTTTAACCAAGAATCAAGAAGTTGTACTAGTCGAGCAATATCGCCACGGTATTCAAAAAACTGTTTTAGAATTACCAAGTGGTTGTATGGAAGCAGAAGATATTTCCCCACTTGAGGCAGCCAAGCGTGAGTTATTGGAAGAGACAGGATACACTAGCAACAATTTTATTGAGATAGGAGTAATATCACCTAATTCAGCGACTCATAACAATTTTATTCATTGTTTTTTAGCAACAAATGTAGAACTTGTAGCTGATTTAAAGTTAGATGATACAGAACAAATCAATGTGATTCTATTACCTTTAAATAAGTTAGTTCAATCTATTGATAATAATATATTTTTTCAGGCGCTAAATATTAGTTCATTATTCTTAGCCCTAAAAAAGCTTGGTAAATTGCAATTAGATTAAGCAATAAATTTGATTTGCTTTCGGTAATCAAATTCATAAAATTAGCAATCCTATAGTAATCCAGAATCATTCGTGAGAAACTACTGAACAGCGTTCTAAGTAATATTTGTAACTCAAAGGGGATTGTGGTAATGTGGATGCGATCGCGCTTAAGAGTTGATCGAAAATATCAAAGATAGAGTGAAGTCAAACGAGCGAGAACGCAGTCAAGATGTTGCTATCGGGGTATACCCTCAAAGTGACGCTTATAGTGATATATTTAATATTGTTGATGACTAAAAGATTAGCTAAAACCATCAACCCCCTTATGTGACTGGCGATTTAAGTAGAAAAAACTACTAGGGAGCATGTGGAAATCTGATGCCGAACGCCTGGGCAGCCACTTTAATGTAAGGCAATATGTGTCTTTAGAAGAACTGCTTATGGTTAGCGATAGCAAACAACTGTTCCATAGAACTTACTCAAACCTCACTACTCTCAAGATTCGCTAATATTCAATGTCTACTTCTTGCTTCGACCTGGGTAGTCGGCTACTTCCAGTCCACAAGCGTTTAACCCGGCAAGCGTGGATTTCAATCCAGAACCTGGATCACTATTTTTAATTGACTATGAGGCTTATAAAAAGCGCTTAAGTGTCTTTTTAGCTTTGGGTTTTGCTAAATTATTATCAGCATTCTCAAGATTAATCGCAGCATTTAAGTCACGGTCGATACAATATCCGCAACTGCCACAATTAAATACTCGGTCGGATAATTTCATATCCTGCTTGTGTCCGCATGAGGAGCATGTTTTTGAACTAGGAAACCATCGGTCAACTATTTCAACTTTAGTCCCATAAAATGATTGTTTGTACTCAAGTTGCCTGCGAAATTCGTATAAACCAAGGCTTGATAGTGCTTCTGCAAGCTTGTGATTAGCAATCATCCCGGATACATTCAAATCTTCAATTCTAATTTGGTAATACTTTTTACTTATTTCAGTCGTTGTTTTTTGTAAAAAGTCCAAACGTATATTTGCAATATCGCTATGTTTAATTGCCAATTTCTGAAAATATTTTTTAGCATTGTTTGAGGCTTTAATCCCTTTAATCCTGTTACCTAACTGTTTATTCCGGTTGCGCCACTGAGATTTACTTAGCTTGATTTTCGCTTTTTTTAATTCAGGTGGTGCGGTAATGGTTAAACTGTCAGATAATGTTGCAAAAGTTTTAACGCCTAAATCAATACCAACTTTTTCTACTTTATGGATAATTGGTGGAACACGTTCAGCATCGAGCATTGATGAAACATACCATCTATCGGCACTACGTGATATTGTAAAAGTTTGAGAAGAATAGAAATAATCTACTTTTTCTTTTGACCTAACTACACCGTAACCCGGAAGATTTATATGTTTACCTGGTCGAATAACCACACGATTAGAAAAAGGAGTCATCACCCCTTTCTCTGGATATAGCCCCGCTGTCTTGTAAAGGGTAAATGAATCGCCCTTTTTCTTGCTGGCAAACACGGGCATTGAACTTAAACTTTTACGCCATCTTGCAAGCGCTTCTCCTAAATCTTGAAAGGCAGATTGATATATAGTACTCGGATATTTTTTAGCCCAAGCATATTTTGGATTCGTCAAAACGTAATTAGTAAAAATCTTTTTTATTTCACTTAACCGCTTTGAAGGTTAATGCAATTGTCTTCGAGAAAGTTTTAGTATTTCTGTAGAAGTCAATTCTACAATTTCTGTTCCTACTGCATTTGTAACCACTTTAACTTTAGTAGACTCTACCATACTATTTCAAACACCCTCCTAAACAATGTCAAAGTGCTACTGGCATGAACTCACAACGGTTGATTTCCGAAATCTCGATAGTAGCAATATAGCTATCCTGCCGATAGGCGCGATTGAACAGCATGGGCCACATTTGCCAGTTTGGACTGATACACGTATTGTCAACGGAATAATCGAGTGCTTTTTGACCGAGGGCACTGATTCAGCTAATGTATTGGTTCTCCCAACGCAGACTATTGGTCAAAGCCTCGAACATCTGGATTTTCCCGGTTCTTTGGCGCTTTCTCCTGATATACTCCTGGAAATTTTCAAACAACTCACGGCAAACCTCACAGCAGTTGGTATCCGGCGGCTCTTAATTCTAAACTCTCATGGCGGCAATCAATCTGTCATTAGCGAAGCAATTCTAGCGCTACGCCGCCGCTATAGTATGCTGGCAGTTGCAACAAGTTGGTTTGCCCTTGGTGTTCCTAAAGGTATTTTCAATGACTACGAGATGAGTCTTGGTTTGCACGCAGGTGCTATCGAAACATCACTAATGCTGCATCTCGAACCGGATTTGGTTAGGCGGGATCAGATGCCTAAAGCAAAACTGAAACCCTTTGTCCTAGAATCAAAAGATTCGCTTCTGAGTCCTTTCGGCCCAGCAAACTTCGGCTGGTTAAGCCAGGATATTTGTGAAACTGGTGCTTGGGGCGACGCAACCATTGCCACTGCTCAAAAAGGTGAACAAATTCTTAAACACATTGTAGGTCGTCTCAGTGAGTTGGTTGAACAAATCGCTCAGTTTGATTTAAGCCATCTCCAACCCGCCGCCATTGATCCACTACAGCAAGGATGATCTTTCACAAAAAATTAGTTGTTGATGCAGCGATGAGCAAAAATTTTGATGATGTTATACGGGTACAACTTGCCACACACGCTTGACCTCTATATTAACGTTATCGGTAACAATGCTATATACATCGGGATTCGTCAAACTCTGCCACTGAGCAAAACCAATTTGCTCGTTGAAATGTTTGAGTAGCAGTGTCATCAAATTGCCATGTGTAACGATGAGTGTGACTGTAGCCTCGTGCTGCACAATTTCACCAACCACTGCAACCGCTCGTTGCATAGCACTACGACTTGACTCACCACCTGGCAAACATAAATCAAGGTCATCGAAAGTCTGGCGCAACTGTTTGAGCCAATCGCTATGTGGAAGCATTGATGTGCTTAGTAATCTTTCTTTTAGCCGCTCATCAATCTCTACCGAGATTCCAAGCTGTTCTGCCAGAGGTGTAATTGATTGACAAGCTCTTAAAAATGGACTAGAAACAATGCGTTCAACTTGCAACCCTTGAAAAAAGTTAGCAAGTAAAGTCGCTTGCGCTTTTCCCTCAGTTGTGAGCGATGCCGACTGCTGCTGACCTAATGATTGACAGTGTCTAACAACATATATGGTTTTATTCATATAACAGATTTTTCGCCAGTATTTACAAACTTTTAAATTATAGGCGCGGGGCCAACTCATTACCAATTACCATTACAAATTGCTGTGCGGAAGACACCGATCTTAAAACCTTCTTTTGCAAACAGACGCGCTAGCAATGCGCGAGCGTCCACTTCCATCTCCAACAATTAATGCTGTGGTTCCCATAATCTATAAATTATTTTTCAGAAAATCATATAACTCCCGATTAAAGCGATCGCTATCTTCCCAAAAAGGAGCATGACCGACATTCGGATAAACGGATAGCTGGGCATGACCAATCAGTTTGGCATGTTCTTGGGCTGCTTCTAACAGAACAATTTCATCAAGTTCGCCATGAGTAATTAAAACAGGAGTTTTGAGGGTCGGTAACAGGTCATTGTTAGTAAGGGAACGCGATAGTAAACCGTAGCGCACATAGGGTGGCACAATCGCGTTGTATCCCAAGGTGTAATAAAACTCGGATGGTGGCAGTTCTTTTTTCGTAATCAGCCGCACCAGATTTTGCAGTGCCTCCGAACTTGCTGAAGCATCGTTTGAGAAAAAGCCGGGAACAAGGGCAACAAAGTTTTTTCCTAGCAGTGGAACCAGTTCATCACCCAGTTTTGTCATAGCACCAACAAAATGAATTCCACCTAGTTGGGCATCACCATAGATTCGCACGTAATCGCTAATGATTACCCCACCGTAAGACCAACCGCTCAATACCGGACGCTCTAGCCCAATGGTGGTAATTACTGCCTGGATATCATCTGCCCACAATTTTGAATCCCCATAAACATCACGGGCTTTTTCAGACAATCCGTGACCTCTCAAATCCAAAGCAAGCAAGCGAAATTCGTCTGCAAGGCTGGAGTTTAATTGCTGTCGCCAGGTTAATCGACTTTGAGAAAAACCATGAATAAATAGAATCGGTCTACCATTGGGATTGCCTGTTTCCTCAACATAAAGCTTAACACCGCCACCTCCAAGTATTTGTTGCACTGCCATAGATTCTCCACTGACTACCTAAATCCATCATTGATCGCAGATCGCAAAACTGGTAATTTAGTTAAAAAAATTATTAAGGATTTTGATTATTATACAGTAATTCGATAGACAAAGTGTATTATAAAGGAAAATTCATCGCCATGTACAACTTTTGGAGTCAATCATGTCTGTGAGTAAAGTGTTCGTCTACGCTGAGTATCAGGTATCAATTGCATTCAGTGAAATTGATTGGGTTCCTATTAATCTAGACATGAAAGAATTTCCTGGATTGAAATCTAAAACATGGCTAAGTGCTATAAATACGAATCAAGTTGGCGGCTTTTATGAATTTGATTCTGTAGAAAACGCCCAAAATTATATTGAAAAATTATTGATTCCATTTGCACGCACAGTGAATGGCAATCTCACAGTGAAGCTTTTTAATGGTGATATTACTGAGAAAGCTAGTATCGCTATGAATTCTCCTTTCTACTCAGCAGACTCTCCTTGATTGTTATCTGTTATTCCATATAATCCACGAACATACTGGAGCAACAAATGTCACTATCAGCAAAACCGACGCTCGACCCTTATCCGCTAAGTCCCTACGTTACCTGGGCTGGTAATCAGAACCGCGACTCAATTTTAGAAGTGTTTGAACAAAAGTTTCCCCACGAAGGTCATGTTCTAGAATTAGCTTCTGGAAGCGGGATGCACATCAATTACTTTGCGCCCCACTTTCAAAACTTGATTTTTCAACCCTCTGACTTCAATCAAGAGGTATTTGAAAACATCCAAAATTTGACTCAACAGACAAATGCCAAAAATGTCGAACCTCCAATCAAACTCGATTTAACTGAACCGTTAACTTGGTTAGCACTGAATAGTAAAAAGTTTGATGTAATATTTTGTATCAACCTTTTCCAGGTAGCACCGATTTCCATCGCTGATGGAATTGCTAATTGTGCGGCACATCATTTGAACGCACAGGGTTCTCTTTACATTTACGGTCCGTTTAAAGTCAATGGAAAGAATACAACTCCATCCAATGAAGAATTTGATAAAACTCTACTTTCTTACGGAGTGCCAGAATGGGGACTAAAAGATATTACAGATATCAGTAATGCTGCTTATAAATATAAGCTCGAACTCAAAGAAAAAATTGATATGCCAGCAAATAATTTCATTCTCGCCTATGGATTTAGGTAAAGGCATCTGCTGCTTAATCCTCGAATTTGCGTATCGGCTCAAAAATGAGCAGTCCTCAATACGCTAATTGGTTTAAGAATCAAGGCGGTCATTCCCGCGATCGCAGGAATGAAAAGCACCGCTAATGGAAGTTCAATTTTTTCTGTGCTTGTAAATATCTGGATTCAATTTCTCCATAAAGCGATAGCTGTTGTTGAGTTCAGTAAATCCAACTTTTCGATACAACTCGTGAGCATCTTTCGTTGCGAGTAACCATCGACGCAACCCTTGCAATTGAGGATGGGAGACAATTGTTTCTATCAGCCATTTACCTAACCCTGTCCTTTGAAAAGATTCCAAAACAAATACATCAGCAAGATAGGCAAAGGTGGAATAATCTGTAACAACACGAGCAAATCCAACTTGTTGTTTGTCTTTGTATACTCCAAACACAAGCGAGTTTTGAAGTGAACGCTGTAGAACTTCAAACGGTAATTCTTCTGCCCAATAGGAATTTGCTAGAAATTGGTGTATAACCTGCAAATCTAGACGATTGATATCTGTACTGATTAAATATTCGCCTTGTTGCCATTCTTGAATCATTACGAATGATGGAGTTAGCTCAAAAATAGGATATTTTACTTGACGCTAAATATGATATAGCCCTTACAACTAATTTATGCTTATAGCAATTTGAAAATGTCACAAAATTTAACTCTTGTAAATGGTTTACTCCTTTTTGGCACCGCATTTATTGCAGGTGGATTAAATGCTGTGGCGGGAGGTGGAAGTTTCATTACGTTTCCAGCTTTAATATTTACGGGAATACAACCAATCGCAGCCAATGCGACGAATAATACTGCAATTTGGGTTGCAGCTTTGGCAAGTGCGGGAGCATATCGCAATGATTTGAAGATTCAGCAACGAGAGCTATTGTTACTATGTGGTATCAGTTTAGTTGGTGGAGTAATTGGCTCTGTAGCTTTGTTATACACTTCACCAGATGTGTTTAAAAAGCTGATACCTTATCTATTGCTGCTAGCAACGTTAATATTTACTTTCAGCGAACCCCTCAAAAATTGGTTTCAACTTCAGAGTCAGAAATCATCCTCTAAATCTCCACCTCTCCTCAGACTAGTGCTTGCTCAACTGGCAATTTCTATCTACGGTGGTTTTTTCGGCGCCGGTTTAGGGATTTTAATGCTGGCAACTCTAACATTTTTAGGTATCAAAAGTATTCATACGATGAATGCCTTTAAGACGCTTTTAGGAAGTTGCACCAATGGAATTGCAATTATTCCTTTTATTTTTGCAGGCGTAATTGCTTGGCCCCAAACTATTTTGATGGCCGTGGGTGGTTCCCTCGGAGGTTTCTTGTGCGCTAACTATGCACGTAGGCTTGACCCCCGCCTAATTCGGAAATTTGTTATATTTGTTGCCTTTAGCATGACTGCTTACTTTTTTATTCATGGCTAGGGAAAACTTTTGTCTGAAATACAATGCTTGCAATATTCATAGTAGTCCGTGTCATTAATTTTGACCCTTTCGTGAGGTTCAGATCCCCGACTTCTTCAAGAAGTCGGGGATCTAACAACCCCTCGGAACTTATGAAATAGACCATTAGTACCCCACCACATTAATTTTGAGGGCTAAGAAAATGAACCACGAAGGACACAAAGGAAACAAAGATAGGACTTACGCAAAGCCCCCCTTCTTAAGGGGGGTTGGGGGGATCTTCAAAGTCTATAATGCCTAATTTTTCGTATAGTGTGCGTAAGTCCTAAAAGAAAGAAAAAGAAAGAAATTTTAAGTTCGTTCACCCCTCATATTTAATGTGATGGAACACTAGCCAAAAAAATAAATTTGCGTAGTAAGTAAAGCAGTTAATTAAATTTAGACACCACAAAAATTTCAATCATAATTAGCTGCTCCCGCTATAACCCTGTGGAGCCAGTATTTGAATAACTGCTCTAAAACTTACTACGGAATTATACTGTCTTGCAAAATTCAGTAGTTAATTCCGATGCTGTAAAATTACTCTGGAGTAGCGGTGTTAGCTATGTCCCAAAATCGGATGTGGCTTATAAGGCTCCTCTAACAACTTGCGATCGCTTTCCGAAAGCACCAAATCTACAGCCGCAACTGCATCTTTTAAATGCTCTATCTTGCTAGCACCAATAATTGGAGCGGTTACACCTGGTTGATGTAACAACCAAGCCAAAGCAATCTGCGCGCTCGTCGCATCCCGTTCTTTTGCCAAGCTGGTCACTCGGTCAACTATTTGAAAATCAGAATCATCATAATAGAGACTGCGGGCAAATTCATCGGTTTTTGCACGCAAGGTTTCACCATCACCTTGTTTTCGTCGAGTTCCAGCTAATAAACCTCTTGCTAACGGACTCCAAGGAATTATCCCAATTCCTTCAGATATAGATAGAGGAATTACTTCTCGCTCCTCTTCTCGATACACTAGATTGTAGTGATTTTGCATGGAAACAAAACGAGTCCAGCCGTGTTTATCAGCAGTGTAAAGCGCTTTAGCAAACTGCCATGCGTACATACTCGATGCCCCTATGTAACGGACTTTACCCGACTTCACTAGATCGTGGAGTGCTTCAAGGGTTTCCTCAATCGGTGTTTCGTAGTCCCAACGATGAATTTGATATAAATCTACGTAGTCTGTTTGTAATCGTCGTAAAGATGCATCGATGGCATCAAAAATGTGCTTGCGAGAAAGTCCTTTGTCGTTAATCCCATCACCGATTTGATTGAAGACTTTAGTCGCAATGATTACCTGGTCGCGTTTGGCAAAGTCCTTGAGTGCTTTTCCGAGGATTTCTTCGCTGACACCCAAGGAGTAAACATCGCCAGTGTCAAAGAAATTAATCCCTAATTCTAATGCCAGTTTAATAAAGGGGCGACTTTCTTCTTCTTCCAGCACCCATTCGCGCCATTTGCGAGAGCCGTATGTCATTGTACCAAGGGAAAGACGCGATACTTTTAGTCCGGTTTTGCCAAGATTGACGTATTTCATAAGCTAATTTTAGCCTCTTAATTGTTACTCATTACAACCAAGCCCGGTCATATTGGACGGGCCAGTGCTTGTCATGTCCTAATTGTTTAGCTGCTAGGTGTGTCCAGTAAGGATTTCTCAGGAATTCTCGCCCCAACAGCACTACATCCGCTTCCCCTTTGCGAACAATTTCGTCAGCTTGTTCGGGGGATGTAATTAGACCAACGGCTCCTGTATGAATATTTGCTTCATAGCGGATTCTTCGTGCAAACTCAATTTGATAACCAGGTTCCAATGGTATATTTACTCCCGGTATAATTCCCCCTGATGAACAGTCAATCAAATCGATTCCCAGTGATTTGAGTTTATCGCTCAAAGCAATACTCTGCTCGATGTCCCAGCCATTTTCTACCCAATCAGTTGCAGAGATACGAACCCAAAGAGAATATTTTTCAGGTACAACCTCTCGCACTCCCCGAACAACTTCTATCAGCAGACGGATGCGGTTTTCAAAACTCCCACCGTAATTATCTTCTCGATGATTAGCAAGCGGCGACAGAAATTGGTGTAATAGATAACCGTGTGCAGCATGAATCTCAATTACTTTAAAGCCAGCTTGTACAGAACGTTTGGCAGCTTGGACAAAGCCATCTATAACGGATTGAATGCCTGCAATACTTAGCGCTTGAGGTATGGGGTGTTCTGGACTAAAGGCTTCAGCGCTACTCGAAACCACAGGTCGCCAACCTTCTTGAGATTCATCAACGGGTTTTCCTCCCCGACTAGGTTTGGCTGTGCTGGCTTTTCTACCTGCATGGGCAAGTTGAATACCTGCGACAGCACCATATTTGTTAATAGCTGACACAATTTCTGCTAAACCTTCAATATGTTCGTGACTCCAAATTCCCAAATCTTGCGGGCTAATACGTCCGCGAAGTTCTACTGCTGCTGCTTCTGTAAATACTAAACCTGCACCGCCAACTGCACGAGAAGCTAAATGAATGAAATGCCATTGATTCGCATATCCATCTGTACTGGAATACTGACACATGGGTGAGACAGCGATGCGGTTACGAAAGGTGACTTCATTGATGTTCAATGGTTCAAATAAATGTGCCATTTGCAATGATTCCTCTGATTCTCAATCGAAAACTCCAAAATATCTATACCAAATCTATTTTTTACGAAATTTTAAAAATAGTTCTTTTACCAATATTTTGATAGATAATTTTGGATTTTCTGTTTGCTTTTGATCTTCCCAAATATCTTGTTTAACCTCTTCTTTAGCCGTTTCTAATTCAAGATGAGATGGTAATTTTGTTTGTTGCCATAAAGACCAGTATTCATCGTATAACAGTTCTTTTTCAATTTGTATTAGAAATATTTGTTTCATTTTCTTGTTAGGGTTAGGGAGTAGGGTTAGGGAATAGGGAGTAGGTTCATAGGGTTTCGGGTGATTTTATGTTTCGTTACATACTTCGTTTTTTTAGCGCCTACCTACTTATTCAGATTTTCAATTTTCTAAAAATCGATGATTAATTAATAGTTAATATTAGTACTAATTTATACGACTCCTGGTTAGCGGTATTACTTCCTCTGAAAAACGCTGCATCTCATTCGCAAATGGCTGAAATTGCAGCATAAATGTATCAATGCCTGCATCTACAAAGTCAGCAATCTTTTGGGCTACGGTGTCATAACTGCCCACTAAACCTGCTGCTGTACCACCGTTGCTTCCAATACCAGGATATTTCGCCATGTTCTTAAACATCACAACTTCGGAATCGACACCTTTTAATAACTCGCTTCTATCGTCTTGTTTTGTTAATTTAAATAACTTTTCGTATTCCTCCTTTGCTTGGGTATCAGTTGGTCGAGCAATGACAAACGCCGACATAGCAAAACGCAAAGGTTGTAAATGTAAGCGTGGAAGTTTTCTCACTTTGGCGATCGCTTCTCGCACCACATCAATCGGACGACCATTTAGGAAAAATACATCCGCTTCTTTCACCGCTAAAGCTTGAGCCTCTTCGGACTCACCCCCAAGATACACCCGTGGATGTGGTTGTGCCACCGAACGCGGACGCAAACAGATGTCATTGATGTGAAAATAGTCACCATGAAAGTTGATCGGTTCCCCACTCCACAACCTTTTAACTACTTTTATCCACTCTTCGGAATAGCGATAGCGCTGATGGTGGAGAATAAAAGGAATACCAGCTTTTTCCATTTCTGGCTTAAACCAAGCACTTACCAAGTTGATAGCAAAGCGTCCGTTGCTGATTGCATCAATACCCAGCGCCATCTTGGCTAAAACAACAGGATGAAAAAGCAAAGGCTTAATAGCGGCGATGATTTCAATCGAGTTGGTAGCTTCGGCAAGTGCCGCAGCAGCAGTCCAAGTTTCTAGTTGTTCTAATTCTTGATTTCGCGGATTGATAATGTGCTGGGCAATCAAAGTAGTTGTAAAGCCACATTCTTCAGCTAGCTTCACGATTCGTTTCGCCCGTGCATAGCTAGCGTCACGGGGTTCTTGAGGGTGGTTCATTGCGCCACAGTTACCGTAAACGGGAATCCAAATCCCATACCTCGGCTCAGACATAGCTTTATCGAACCTTTTCCTTTAGGGCAAAAGTGAAATAAATACTTACAGCTATTTTTAATGAATTGAACCACAGATTGCGGTAGGGGAGCATCTCTTGGCGTGCGGGGGTTCCCCCCGCCATCGCAATAGCAGCGTACACGGCACAGAAAAGTGCCCTTACGATGCGATCTATTTGCAAAGAAAACTGCTGTAACCGTGATTTATATCATGTCCGGTAGCGTAACCGTAATAAAACCCTTGTAGAGATGTTACATGTAACGTCTCTACATTATGGGTAATCAACCGGACATGATACTAGTTAAAGAACTAAATCTAATTTACAACTAAAACTACGGTAAATCAATCGAAATACCGTATGATTAGATAATCTAATGATTAGAGAGATATATATAGTAATACCAATTT
>CAXTCQ010000220.1:0-14078 GCA_964242965.1 uncultured Calothrix sp.
CATCCTCCCCATCTTCCCTTTACCCCTTACCCTTTCCCCTTTCCCCCTCTTCTCCCTACGGAACTTCGATCGCAATCAACGTATTTGCTGGTAGGACATTACAAAAACGTCCTTCTTCTGCAAGTACCAAAATTAACTGCAATGGGTAATCGGGGGGAACTTGTAAATCTGCCCAAGGAATTGCTAATTCCAAACAATTATCAAAAGCAACTCTTGAGCGACTAGCCCGCGAATGCCACTGAAAATTTTCTCCAGCTTCACTAAATTGTACCGACTGCGTAAGTAAATTTACTTCCAATTGATGGCGATACAAATAATTTAAAGGTTCAATATCCGGAACTTCCGCTAGGGGAATTGGACTGTTGTGCATGGTGCGGTCGGGATAAAACCATAATAAATTTAACTCCGCAGGCAAATCGCGTCCCGGTTGCACGCCACTTTTAAAATCGACCCGCACGTACAAATTGAGGTGGTCAACACCGTACCAAAGTCGCTGCACTATGCTGCTATTGTGCATCGTACCCCGTGCGCCACCAATTTCGATCCGTCCGGCTTTGTCCCAATCTTGCTCGTCTCCTTTACCATCGATAACGGGATGGATAAAGCTTTTCGGACGGCAATCGCTGCTCGCTGCGTGACTTTCTAACGGTTGTCGCAGATACGACGGTACGGGTTCGTTGAGTGCCTGGTAAATCCCGCACAGGTGTTCGCGGAATAGTTGGTCAAAAATCGCGTCTTGGTTCGAGGAATGTCCTTCCCCAAACCACCAAAACCAGTCGGAACCTTCGGCTGCATATAGTGCTTCCCATGCTTCGGGGTTATTTTCTTCGGTAGCTTCGGGATGACTTGCCAAAACTTGCCGCGCTGCTGTCAGGTAGTCCCAAGCGCGGTTTTTCACGGGGTCGCCAATCCAAGTTGTGAAACTGCCATCGACCCAGGAACCACTGTGCAGTTGCTGAGTGGGAATTGTTGCTGTAGCGGGGAATTTCTCTAAAAATTCGGCGACGGTAACGAGTTGTAGGTGCGGTTCGTTGCTAAGACTTTGATATAGTGCTTCGAGGAAAGGTTTACCATCTTGTTGGTAATATTCCCAGCAATTTTCGCCATCGAGGGCAATTGTTACCAACCAAGGGTGTTCGGATTGACTCGAACGCTGCTTTTTAGCGATCGCTTCCAAGTGTCCCACTAAATCGGCTGCTGCTTGTCTGGGTGGCATCGACCCATAAGTAAAACCAATCAAATCTGATAATCGGTGGTCGCGGAAAACTATTGCTAAATCCCCAGTTGGCGTTTCCAGGCGGTAAGGTTGATATAATAATTCCGGTTCTAGAACATTTCCTGCCCCATCGCGCTCGAAGAAGCGCTTGAAGGTAGATCCCAACACTGCTTCATCCGAGCAAATCCATTTAAACCCTTGTTTGCTAATATACGGTAAAATCTCCGGACTTACTGACTGTTCTGAGGGCCACAATCCTCGCGCTGGCTGCCCAAATCTATCTAAATAAATATCCCAAGCTTTCTTTAAGTGTCGGGGAATATCTTCCGCCCATTCAAACCGCGCTTGGGGTAATGTCATTTTTCGCACTGCCACCCGCCCGGAGTTGGTATCGGCAAGTAAAGGCATAATTGGGTGCGTGTAGGGTGTTGTTGTCACTTCCAACTGCCCGGATGACTGCATTTTTCGGTGTTGGGGAATAATGCGACCCAGAATTTCGCGCTGCTTTGAATAGATACGTTGGCGATCGCTTAAACTAAAATTCTTACCCTGCTCTAACCAAGCGGCAATTTCCGGGTCGTCCCAAAATAACGGGTCAATCCAAGCTAAGTTATGCCAAGCTAACAAATCGCTATAATCTTCAGCAACCCAGTTGTGCAAACACCAACTTTGTCCTTCGTTCTGTCGCTGTGAGTATAACTGTGCGTAGCGCGGATGTGGGTCAATCAACGTATGATGGTTGGCATCAAAAAAATGCTCGATGATAAACTCGCGTTGTTCCTGACTCAGCTTCTCAACTGGTGTCAAGCTTGCTTCTAAATAAGGGTCAAACGCAGTTCCGGCAATATAATCTTCGAGTTGCAAAATCAACGACGGGACTAAATTCACCGTTTGGTGTAACTTTGGGTATTTCTCTAAAATTAATATTAAGTCCAAATAGTCCTTGGTTCCGTGTAACCGTACCCAAGGCAAGCGGTATTGTTGCGTACCACCATTAGATGAAACACCGCTGCCAGGAGACTTGTACAGCGGTTGATGTTGATGCCAGATAAAAGCGACGTAAAGGGGATGAGACATAGAATTTGGTAAAGAGTTAGGAGTTAAGAGTTAAGAGTTAGGAGTCTATTCATAACTCCTAACTCCTAACTCCTAACTTTTAAAATACTTGTTCAACTTCGGCAATTTCAGGAATCATTTCGCGCAGACGGCGTTCTAAACCCATGCGTAGTGTCATTGTGGAACTAGGACAGCTTCCACAAGCACCCTGCAACCGAAGTTTGACAATGGGACCGTCGAGTTCTACGACTTCCACATTACCACCGTCCGACATCAGGTAAGGACGCATTTCGTCTAATACTGTTTCAACGTTTTCAATTGTCAGTTCCATAATTTTAGACCTCGTAAATTAACGATGGCGATAAAGCTAAATTCTATCTTCGGGCGTTACTAAGACCATCCTAGATCCTATTTCCGTTCAATTCACGCCCAAATATAATAAAAGTAAGGGTAAAAGGTAGAACCGAAGGAAAGAATAAATATATTAGTTATTTTTTAGTTTGTATATTTTAAAACTATATCTATACTTAGCTTGCATTAAATCCCCGACAACCTTTACGGATGTCCTTGGCGAATTAGTGTCTTGTGCCCAAGCGGCAAGAGTAAAGAGTAAGAAAATAAAAAAGTCGAATTATTTCGTGACGTGGGTTTATGACACTGGGCGATCGCTTTCTTTGAAGCGGCAAACTACGCATGAAAACGTCCTCCTTCGTACCTGGAACGGGAGAATCTAGCTCAGTTAGTTCGCGGTAAACAGATAAAGGTACAATAAGTTGCGGTTATGGTGTAAATACTCGATTGCAGCCAAGTTTGTTATTACTGACGTGTCGCTGATAACAATCACAGCCGCCCTAATTCCTGTAGGTTTTTGAGGTCAAGTTCAAAGTCTTCGACATCATAAGAATAGAGGGGAATATTTCGCTGTTTGAGAAGTTGGCGAAAAGCACGCTCGTGCATATTTGCCAATTGGCTTGCATAGTCTATTGGCAAGCGACCTGAATCGAACAGATACACTGCAATTTCTTGGTAAAACTCACTAGGGGTAAGCTGAGACGCTTGCTCCCTTTCGTCGGAGATAATAATACTCATCGTAAAACCGCCTCAATTGAGATAATTTTAGGGTAGCGCAATAATTCTAAATGTCGAAGTAGACGACTAACTAATAACTAACTATCTTGCATCTCAGTCGAACTTAATACAGGTTGCTGGTACAGTGGGACTGTAAACGTCACAGTGGAACCAAGACCTTCGCCCAAACTATAAAAGTGAACTTCACCACCCATAGCTTCGACAAGTTTCTGCGATATAACCAGTCCTAAACCGGTACCACCATATTGACGAGTGCGGGAACCATCAACTTGCGAGAATGATTGAAAAAGTTTGTCTTGTTTGTCGAGAGAAACGCCAATACCCGTATCCGTGACGCGCACTCGCAGCATACCTGGAAATTCTTGGTCTTGGAATCGAACCTTTCTGCGAACAATGTCGGCACTAACAGTAATACCCCCTTCGTGAGTAAATTTTATGGCGTTACTCAGAAGATTTAACATTACCTGCTTGAGACGCTGGTAGTCTCCATAAACAAATATTTCGTCGGAAGTCTCAAGCGTTTGCATCTGGAATTGAAGATTTCGCGGTTCGGTCTGGAGTCGAATAAAATTGCCAACATCGACAAATAATTCATCCATACTGACTAATCCGCATTCCAAATCCATTTTGCCTGCTTCGATTTTGGCAAAGTCTAAAATGTCGTTGATGATATCAAGTAGATGTAGCGATGACCGATGCGCTTCTTCGATAAAACTAACTTGTTCTTCGGGGTCATCAACCATACCATCGAGGATTAATTTCAAAAAGCCCATCATCCCGTTCAGGGGAGTACGAATTTCATGCGATACATTGGCGAGAAATTCGCTTTTACGACGGGTAGCTTCTTCGGCTTCTTGTTGTGCTGCGAGTAATTCTTTATATAAAGTCGCGTGCGCGATCGCAGTTCCCAATTGATTCGCTACTTCTTTGGCGAGTTCGAGTTCTTCAGCAGTTAAAGGGTAACATTCATCACATAGTGTCACCGCAATTAGCGCATTTGGTTGGTCTTGATGGCATGTTGCCGCAACTAAAATTCGTTGTTGCTCGAAAAAAGGATGTTGCGATTCGACAATAACAGGCTTGAGGGTAGATATTGCTTGTATTAACCCAGGTTCGGAATTTAGATCGAGTTTCAAACCCAGCATCGAACTTAGATGTGGTTGATGATATTCTGCTATGACCTCAACGCTCAAACTATTGGGTTGATAAGGGCAAATAATACAGCGCTCAAAGTGCAACCCTTCGCCCAAACTGTCAACGGTTTGCTGCCAAATTACTTCTAAATCTAAGGTTTTGCGGATATTTCGGGTAATTTTATTGACTAAGTTTTGATGCTGCTGCGATCGCAGCGCCAACTCGGATTGAGTTGGCATCGGTACGATTTTTGAGGAGTGAAGAGTGCTGGTAACTTGCAATAACCGTCCCATTACTAAAACTGACGTTGCAGTATTACCCAATGAGGGCATAACTGGGCTAATTGCCAATTCCAACTCAAACAAATGCCGTCGATATTTAAACCAACATTGGCAGCGTTCGGGCACTAAAGTTGTCAAAATTCGCTGTAAACGCTGCAAATACGCACCTTTATCAACTGGTGTAAACGATTCGTCAGAGTTGGTATTGGCGACGATTTGCTCAAATTCAATGCCTAAACTCGCGTGCTGCCACTCGAAGCTCAAATAGTCTCCGACCCGATTTTGAATATACACCAGTTCGGCACCCAAAGAAGTTGCCCATGAGTTATTTGTTTTACTAGCAAACGATTCCAAATTCTTTGACAATACTTTCGATTGGGAGTTGGCAGTAATGGTCATGGCACAAGTTCTAGATAATTAGGTGGCAACCAAAAAATAATTTGCGCTTCCTGGACGGATACGCTCCTTAAAGTTTGGCATAAAATTTTACAGCTTTGGCATCTTTTACTGATTAATTTCCGGTTGTTTTCAAATCCAACCTTAAAACCTTTACATTTCTTAATCCCCGCTTGAGTATTTATTCAGTATTTATTAGGTAATGCTAATCATTCCACTCACCGCGTGGTGGCATCGTTTTACGCACTGGATTGCGCGTCAGTTCGTCATCTCTGGGTACATCTCCACGCAACCACTGACGAATAGCAACCTCAATTACTTTACTAGGGTCGTTGGTAAGATGCTTAATTTGTTCGAGGAGTTCCGAGTCGAGACGGATGGCAATTTCTACCTTTTCGGTAAGTCTTGGTTCCGTGTCGGTAGCTTTATCTTTCATATTCATAGGGTGATGTACCTGAAACTAGTTTTCTCCAAAGCTTTGTAATCAAGGCTTACTGTCTTTACACCAGGGCAATTAACACCAGGGCAATTACGGTTGTGCTTGAGCCGACATCGATTGTCGAGTTGCACGTATTCATGTTTATTGTACGCTTCTGGTTGAGAAATTCTAGAATCTCTTTGTAGAGCTTTTTAATATAATTTCATTGTTGAGTGTAGCAGAATACAAAAAACGGGCTACAACTCGCACGAATAGTCGAATACGTCTACCCGTTATGCATTTTGCTCCCGTTAAGTAATATATATATGTTGTACTTTTAATACAAATTATTGACATCAAACAAATTATCGTCTAAGGGCAATACGGTTTAGTTAAAGCTAATATAAATTCCCTTTCAAAAACACCAAGGGCGAATGCTCCTTAATTTAACCTAAGTAGGTGTACGAAAATAAACATTACTATGTTACCAAAAACAAAGGTGCCCTAAACCTTACCAATGACAAAGGACAACCAGAACAAGTTATACCAATTCTATGTGAAGCTGCACAGACCCGCCCTAGTCTTACAGACAAGGGCTAACTAGAACAAAGCCTGCTGTAAGCGGGCTAATAATATGCATCTTCATATAAAAACGGTATTAGCTTTATTTGTATCTACCTACTTAGAATTATTTTTTAAATGATTATCGCTACCAAGTAGATTCTTTCGGTATTGAGAAAGTTTCCGGACAATCACCAAATTTCTCTATCATTTCGTCTACTAAGTTTTTATCTGGAATCTCCCAAATTATGTTTGTATATTTTTGTATCCAAATAGAGTTAATTGCAACACCCTGATAATATCTACAGGACAAAACTCTATCTTCAGGTGGTTCGACCTCTTTTTGATAAGGAGGGAATTCACGCTTTTCATTTCCTGGCTTCCATCCTTTTGGTGTAAGATGCCATTCAATCCATTCATTGATGTTAGATAAATCTTGATTCATATTCATGTTTATTCTTTAACTGATAAGTAGAAATTGTCTAGTACATAACGGCGGAAATAAACCAACAATTCCAAATAGACAAAAAGCCGACAAAACAAGCTTTATCCCTTCTGCCTTCTTACTTCTGCCAACCTGTACTAGTTTTCTAATTGATTGAAACAAGAGATTATCTCTTACGAAGATATTTCTGTAAGTCAATTGACCGTATCAGCAGCAAAATTTGTTACCGATGCGCGAGAAAGCTTATTATTGCGACTCTTAATAACTTTGGCAGGGACTCCGACAGCAATTGAATAAGGAGGAATATCTTTTGTTACAACAGAACCCGCACCAATCACACTACCTTTTCCAATCGTGACTCCATCGAGTACTGTCACTCCATGTCCAAGCCAACAATCGTCTTCAATTACAATTCCTTTGCGGGTAACACCTTGTAAAGCTATATCTCGTGTTAAATCTGAAAAAATATGATTGTTTGCATATATTCCCGTATTTGCCGCAATCATGCAGGCTTTACCAATTTTGATATTTCCAGGACCACCAATACAAACATAAGGACTTAAAAGTGCCCCTTTACCAATCGTAATCTCAGTTCCATTTAATGCTTGAAAAAGTACACCTTGCTTAATTTGTACGTCATCTGCGATTGAAATACGATTATTAGAGTGTTCGCCAGCATCAATACTTACTCCCCGATATATCCATACACTGTTACCAATTTCTATACAGCTTGTATTCATAAATTCCACTCCATTTTGGATATAAACATCTCGACCAATTCGACGAAAAACTAGGCGGTATAGGAAGGTTCTTAATTTAGAACCAAACACTCTTAACGGTATGCCTTCTAGAGAAGTTGTTAAAATAATTTCGAGTAACCGCTGCCGTTTTGAGTACAATTTTTGTTTCATTAGCTGCCATCCCTTTAGTTTTGTTTTGTCGAGTATTTAAGAAACAATTCAGTCTAAATATTTAGTTAATAATATTTAGATTACGTATTATATAAACCCAGTTTCTTATTTTTTTGCGATTCTAACGTCATAAAAACATTGTCTTTACCCACATTAAGCAAGTAAATTATAAGTAAAGTCCTACCGCCATTAACTAACAGGTTATATTTGAATTAATTAGGACTTACGCAAAATATCTCTCAAACCCTCTTATCTCCGTGTCGCGCCAGGTGCTACAACGGGGGGAACCCCCGCAACGCACTGGCTTCTCTGCGTCTCTGTGGTTCACTCTTCCATGACCTTTGCATAAGTCCTGTTAATTAAAAACTATATTAAATTCATATTTCCTCCTACTTTATGAAAATTATTTATTTTTTGATGATACTCTTTTCTATTTTTGATAACTTTTGCTGGTACACCTACTGCTACTGATAATGGTGGAATATCTTTCGTGACAACAGAACCCGCACCAATTACACTACCTTGACCGATAGTGACTCCATCTAATACCGTTACTCCATGTCCCAACCAACAATCATTTTCAATGACAATTCCTTTACGAGTTACACCTTGCGAAGCAATATTAAGACTTACATCATCAAAAATATGATTATTAGCAAATATCCCTGAGTTAGCTGCAATTAGGCAACTTTTTCCAATTGTTATATCTCCAGGTCCGGCAATACAAACATTCGGACCGATGAAAGTGTTTTCATCAATATAAATGCGAGAATCATTTAGCGCTCCAATCTTAACTCCTTGTTCGAGAGCTACTCCATTTTTTAAATCAATTTGATTATTTTTATTCCCACTAGCATCGATACGAACGTTTTTAAAAATATGTACGTTGTCGCCTATTTTAATGCATTGAGTGCAAATAAATTCAGCACCGTTTTGAATATAGACAGAGCTACCTATTCGCATAAAAATCAGCTTGTAAATTGTATTTCGTAACTTTGTACCCAAAAAAATTGTTGGAATACTTCCACACAAAGTCATTACCAGAAGCTCTTTTAGGCGCTTCCACTTTGAATTATTTTGCTGACTATTCATATTTTTAATTTTCCGAGAAGTTTAGTGTTGAAATGACTTGATTAATAGTAAGCGTCATCGATTACTTGACAGGTATTTTTTGCAAATTCAAAGGATAGCTGTATCGCTATGGACTACGCTTAAAAACTTACAGAAATCAAGAGAAAAAGCTTCTTTTACTATTATGAGCGTGGAAATATATTGACTTTAATTTCCTACTAATTAATAGGTTATTATCCCAATCGTAAATACTGGGTGTAATGACATTTGTACTGACAATACAAATAAGCTAGGGATGCTTATCCCGCAGCAACTGTATTAAATTTTGTGTAAACTCAAAGATTTTTAGCTTATTTATTGTGAGGTTTTGAATTACAGCCGCATAAAATTCCTAAACAAAATATTATCAAGCAAAACCTGATTCCATTTTCTTACTTTAGTAAGCGCAAATGTATATGAGACCAGGAAAGCTAGTAACTCTTGCAATATTTAGCGCTGCTGTAAATATAAATAACCACAATGAACCGCATTAATCATCAAAAATAAACATTGATGTTAATGAATCATCAACTTTGGCTATTTACTCAAACTATTCAATCGCAAAACTTCGCTTTGAAATCAATACAACTATTTAGTTTATGTCAATACAAAATCGAGAATCTCACCCGCAAAAAAATATGCGATTTAATTATTTTGTGAAATCTCTAAGCCAATACAAGCACATCAGTAAGTACGACGTACACGCATCTATTTATAGCAAACGCTATTGCTCAAAAGTTCTTGTGAATTTAATATCTATCTGTTGCATTAACTATCGTCAGCAAATTCAAACTGACAATATTAATTAACAAATTAACCAGTTAGAACTTTAAAGTTACGTGTACGCATCTGTACTAAGGGGGAGTCTCGCCTACTTCAGCCAGCTCGTTGAAGTTTACCATCGGCGCGAACAAATAAGCACTTCCCCGATTATTACAGCGGCTAAGTTGTTTCCAGTTTATGTAGCCTCTTACTGCAATCATGATGTGCAAGAATGGTTAATACCTTAGATTTACATTTTTCTTTTGAAGTCAGAATATAGTTAATGACCTATTAGTAAACATATCGAAAATCATTTAAATAAAGTATAAACTTAGGATGAAATAATTATAAAGTTTTGATGAAGCAGAAAAATTTACTATGATATCTTCCCGGATTTGTCGAGATTTTTGCAAAATTCGGGTCAAAAAGAGAATTTTCGGTTAATGATACGCTTGACCTAAAAAAATACTCTTAGCCTCATGGCCTCATAGGTTAAAAAATTCCACACCCTACACCCCTGCACCCCTACATGCTATTTGCCAATAACAGCGTTTGCGCTAATAAAGCATTAAAATACGTTAAGTATGTCCTTTTTTCTATCTTGGTTGCTGACGACGGCAAATTATTCATATGACTGACGTTCCCGCAGCTCGCATTCGCAATTTTTGCATTATTGCTCACATTGACCACGGGAAATCAACCCTTGCTGACCGTTTGCTGCAAGTCACTGGTACTGTAGAACAGCGGCAGATGAAGGAACAGTTTCTCGATAACATGGACTTGGAACGGGAGCGCGGCATTACAATTAAGCTGCAAGCTGCCCGGATGAATTACAAGGCAAAAGACGGTCAAGAGTATGTACTTAACTTGATTGATACGCCGGGACATGTGGATTTTTCCTATGAAGTATCCCGCAGTTTAGCCGCTTGCGAAGGAGCGCTATTAGTTGTAGACGCTTCCCAAGGTGTCGAAGCGCAAACCTTAGCCAACGTTTATTTAGCTCTCGAACACAATTTAGAAATCATCCCGGTATTGAATAAAATTGACTTACCGGGAGCCGACCCCAGTCGGGTTGCAGGTGAAATCGAAGAAATTATCGGCTTGGATTGTAGCGGTGCAATTCTTGCTTCGGCAAAGGAAGGCATTGGTATCGATGAAATCCTCGAAACCGTTGTCAAACAAGTCCCACCTCCCAAAAACACCGTCAACGAACGCTTGCGGGCATTGATTTTTGATAGCTACTACGATAGTTATCGCGGCGTTATTGTCTATTTCCGAGTCATGGATGGCACGGTAAAACGTGGTGACAAAGTTTATTTGATGGCATCGGGTAAGGAGTTCCAAATTGATGAAATAGGGGTGTTATGTCCTAACCAAATGCCTGTCGATGAACTCCACGCCGGCGAAGTAGGCTATTTTGCTGCTGCGATTAAAGCTGTAACCGATGCACGAGTAGGCGATACAATCACCCTTGTGGGAGCCAAAGCGAACGAAGCTTTACCGGGTTATACCGAAGCCAACCCAATGGTATTTTGCGGGATGTTCCCTATCGATGCCGACCAATTCGAGGATTTACGCGAAGCTTTAGATAAATTGAGCTTGAATGATGCAGCATTGCACTTTGAACCGGAAACTTCCAGCGCAATGGGTTTTGGTTTTCGCTGCGGGTTTTTGGGGTTGCTGCATATGGAAATCGTCCAAGAACGGTTGGAACGCGAATATAATCTCGATTTGATTATTACTGCGCCGTCGGTGGTTTACAAGGTTGTTACTCTCAAGGGTGAAGAACTCTATATTGACAACCCCAGTCGTTTACCTTCTCAGAATGAACGCGATCGCATTGAGGAACCCTACGTTCAGGTGGAGATGATTACGCCCGAAGTGTATGTGGGTTCATTGATGGAGTTGTCGCAAAATCGGCGCGGTATATTCAAAGACATGAAGTATTTGACCCAAGGACGCACGACGCTAACCTATGAACTGCCTTTGGCAGAAGTCGTGACGGACTTTTTCGACCAGATGAAATCGCGCTCGCGTGGTTATGCCAGTATGGAATATCACCTAATCGGCTACCGCGAAAACCCACTGGTAAAGCTCGATATCATGATTAATGGCGACCCCGTAGATTCGTTGGCGATGATTGTCCACCGCGATAAAGCTTACGGGGTGGGACGACAAATGGCTGAAAAGCTTAAAGAATTGATTCCCCGACATCAATTTAAAGTGCCCATTCAAGCTTCGATTGGGAGCAAAGTTATTGCTAGCGAACATATTCCCGCATTGCGGAAGGATGTATTAGCTAAGTGTTACGGTGGTGATATTAGCCGGAAGAAGAAACTTTTGCAGAAGCAAGCAAAAGGTAAGAAGCGCATGAAAGCTGTGGGTACGGTGGATGTACCGCAGGAAGCGTTTATGGCTGTGTTGAAATTAGACCAATCGTGATGATTTTGGATTGAGTTCGAGCGAATATTTGGTTCAAAATTAGAAGCTTTTAAATAATAACTCTGTGGGGTGGGCATAATTGCTCACCTTTTTTATGCTGAAATTTATTAATTGATTACTGTGGCTATATTAGCGGTAAAAGTAGCTCAGAGATAATTTGCCGCCACGCGACGGCTAAAAATCCAACATATCTTGATAGGTTGCCCTACCGACTTCTGTGAGAAGCAAGTGCATCTCACAGAAGTCGCTGGGATTTTCGGCTCACTTAACCAGACCGTCTCTTACCATCTCGTCAGCTCGTTGCACGGCTTGCCGTGTTAAGCCCATATGCCGCGCCAATTCCAATTCGCTCACCGTAACGCGCTTTGAGAGTGCGAATAACTCACCCAGCGTTTGCCACCGAACATTGTGCAATAAGCACTGGATAGTTCTACGCCGATTCGCTCCCGCAGATAGCTTCGCTCACAGCCGACTGAGTTTCATACTGCTTATCTGGCAACTGCTTCAAAGCTCGAAGGACTTGCTCGTCGGAACCTTTAAGTTCAGCATACATAACCAAATCTTTCCTGCTTACTGGGTAGTGAACCCCTGTCAAGTTTTTCTGTAGCTGCGCTGAGTTTACTTTAGACATGGTTATTCTCCTTGCATGTAGTTAACGTTAGCGTTGTTCAGTTGCCGTATAAACAGCAAACTATATTTATAGTTCCCAAAAAAAACTTAAACTCACATTTTTGGGTAGTGTTATTCCAGACACAGAAGCGCGAATAAAGTGCGAATTTCGTTACGACGTAAGGCATTACTCCACAGAAGCCGCATCATAGCAACATCTCGTTTCCCGATTAAAGTTTCCGTATCGATTGCTTCAATAACGCGAACAATGTCGGATACTTCAACCCCTTTAGTATCGCAGTAAACTTTTTTTAATTACATCTGTAGATAAAATGCCTCGGCGGTAAATCTAGTTTTCTCGTTGACTACATAACTAAGGTTTTTAGTCAATAGCTTGTACGCTCAATTTAGATTGAAATGGTATAACTACGTTCTGTTGTCGATTAGATTACTGAACTTTTTAGTGAGCTATCGAGAAATAATTGGAGTAGAAGTTTCCGACATCTTCGATTAGTTCTCGCTCTTTGTATATTTCCTTGAGCGCGATCGCGTTCAAGACGATAAAATACCGATAAGCGCGATCAAATTTGTGTAATTAGCTGCTACAGGTTGATGAAAACCTTCTTAAAATTGCTGTTTGAGTTCGAGTCAAGCGATCGCTGCATAAACATACTTGATAAATAGCTTCATTTTTTGGCCTTTTGATGGGATAAAATTAGCTGACTTGACTCATTCCAATAAATCTCGGTTGGAATGAAATAATGGGAATAGTTTCCTTTCTTGAAACCGTATAAGCGGAAAGTTGTAAATAATCCGATACCGAGGAAGTCAATAAGATATCAAATACCATTTCTCTAAGGTCGCTTGATATCTGGGGTAATTGATTGAGGGCAAAACTGCGGGTTCCCATTTCTGTTTTTTGCGCCAACACCGAGTATTCAAAAAACACTATACTTATACAAGAACGTTTTTGTTGATTAATTCGTAACAGGATATGTTCAGTTAGTTCTATCCCTGTTGCTTTTGAGCCAGGTTCAAAGCAAACTGTTAATGTATCGCTCGCTTCATCATATTTGATATTCGGTTGACTCATATAATTAACCCATCACCTTTTGATATACTGTAACTAAGTGTCTTTTTAGTATTAATTGGTACTTTAGCCTTCTTGGAGGCAGAGAATAATAGCGACAATGTGAATATTACCAAATGGTAAATCATCAAACACCATAGAGTAACGATATTTGTAGAGATTTAATGGGTACTGACTTCGACGACCAGAACGAATTGTTTTATAAGTTCTGAGAGGTTGCTAGATCCCCGACAACTTTTACGCACGTCGGGGATCTAACCCTGACGATACGGTTTATCAGTGGTGGGTGGTAATGAGTTTTAAGAGAGTAGTTTGTTGGGTTGCGCTACGCTTAACCCAACCTACGTCTATTCTCTTTATTGTAAATAATTATTTAAACTCCACAGACTATGCAATCCCAATATGCCCTTAATCTGTGGAAACCATACATGCAATGTATCCTAAATTGCATAGTGCTAGAATAATCTCTCTTAATTCTATTGCAAAAACAATGACTTTGTTTGAAGATAGTTACGTAAGTAATAATTCTGAGGAGTTAAACGTAACCTAATTATTAAC
>CAXTCQ010000221.1:0-14074 GCA_964242965.1 uncultured Calothrix sp.
GGCTAAAAGCCTTATAAAGTCCTCCTTTTTGGGGGCTAAAAGCCTTATAAAGTCCCCCTTTTTAAGGGGGATTTAGGGGGATCGAATCAGAGGAAAAAACTTTAACCGAGTAGTATTGGGACGTTAGGGACAATAAATATCTCCTAAACGCTTATCAGTAGCGTTACATGTAAGGCTACTAATAAGTATTTATACTAACTAGAAGCGATTATCAACATAGGTATCGCAGTCCTAAATGATTTGTAAACGATACAGATGTAGAGATGCTAAATTTCGCGTCTCTACAATTTCAATTTTCACGTAGGCAAAGCCAGCCCGAAGGGCTTATGATTTAGGATTGTTATAAAATCAGCCAACCCAGCAAACTCGGAATCGTCAACAACTTCGAGAAAATGCTCTTGCTCAATTGGGAACTTCACATCGATAATATAAGAAAATCTTTATTTTTAGTGTTATGAGTACTGAAATCACCATTACTTTGCCAGATGAGGTTTTCCAACGAGCAGAAATGTTTGCTCGATTAGCGAACCGTGATGTAGCCAGCGTTTTGGTTGATACAATACTATACTCAATCCCTCCTGTTAGCTCCGATATAGCTACTTTAGAACCAATATCTGCACTTTCTGACGAGCAAGTGATGGCTTTGACAGAACTGCAAATGCTCTCAGAACAAGACGCACGCTTGAGTGAGTTACTCGATAAACAGCAAGCAGGTACTTTAATCAAGTCAGAGTTTTTAGAGTTGCAAGCGCTTATGCAAATCTATCAAGAAGGACTGCTGCGAAAAGCTACAGCTTTAAGTGAAGCTGTGAAACGTGGATTAGTAGAATCTTTGAAATAATGAGTTCAAGTTATATTTCAGAGGAACTTCGCGTTAAGATACGAACACAGGCTAATAACCAATGTGGCTACTGCCGTAGCCTGCAAAAGTATGTATTGGGAATATTAGAAATAGAGCATATTATTCCAAAAGCTTTAGGAGGGAGTGACGACGAAGAAAATTTATGGCTTGCTTGTAGATTATGTAATAACTTTAAAGGAACTCAAACTCATGCTATAGACCCGATAACAAATCACAGAGTCCAACTATTTAATCCACGCAAGCAAAAGTGGTCACGGCATTTTACTTGGATAGACGATGGAATTAATATTATTGGTTTGACTGCTTGCGGACGTGCTACAGTTATTGCCCTTCAATTAAACAATATTTATGCTACAACCGTTAGGCAAGCATGGGTTTCTGCTGGATGGCATCCCCCTACTGAAACTTAAAATCACAAGATATATATTAGCAAAACAACAATATAATTAAGATTGCGATATTACTTGGCTATATTCTTTTACAGCATCATATTGGTCAGGCATCCGTGAATATTGTGCTAGTAATTCTAAATCTAAATCGGGTAATAAAGCACTTTTAGTAACTTTTGTATATTCGTTTTCTTGCAAACAATAAACCGAAAGTACCCCATCTTCCCAAAACCAAACTTCTGGTACATTTAAACGCTTGTAAATTTCCAGTTTATTAATTCCACCACTAGATACAGTTATTTCAATAATTAAATCCGGAATTGGTTTCTTTATCCCTAAATTATAAGACTCATCCGGTTCGCGTCGTGTCTTGTCTTTCTCTTTGCCGATTGTTGGGCTTCCACGCGCATAAAACCGAATATTTTTAATTAACATGTAAGCTTCCAGCAAAATAGCAATAGTTTTTTTGCTGTCTTCGTGGTCATTAGAAAGTGGGGACATGATTTCTAAGATTTCATCCAAATAAGTCAGTCGTGCGCTTGTTCCAGTAAGGGTTATATCAAGCTGTTCCAACTGTTCCCAACTAACATTATATAAAAGAACGTAAGAATGAGAACTTACGGGTTTTTCGAGGACGGGAGTAGTCATAGGTTAAACCACTAAGATGGGCTTGTTTCTATAATAAAGCGATTATTTCAAATATCACCGAAGATGAAAGCAAGTTAATAAGGGGCAAGGGTTGGAGTAAATGTTGCAGTCGAGGATACGCTTGCATTAGAATTTTCTCCGCAAGCTGATAGGCATAAAATAGCAATTAAAATACTACCGGGGAGCAGCTTGTTTATCATAGTTTTCCGCGTTTTGAAGGGATTTGAGACTTAAATAGTAAAACAAGCTTATTATCGTTGATTACGAAAATAATTCTAGGTAAGTAAGCTATACTCAAATCATACTTATCAAATTTTCAATTATGAGTCAAGCCGGAGAAACGAAACGGCAAAACTTTAATGTCTCACCCGAACAGGAAGCAATTATTGAGTCCTTGCGGGTAGCAATGGGAGTAACAACGACCAAAGAAACTATTCTGCGGTCTATATCTGTGGTTACTATTTTGCAGAATTATCTCCAGCAGGGATATCAAATTAGACTAACAAAGGCAAACGAACAAATTCACTTAGTAATTCCTGACTTGGAACCATCGCAGCCAACTTGGCAATATTTAGTATCGCGTCCTCATATTTGGCGCAAGCAATTATACGTAAAAGGTCGGCGGTTGTTAGCATCTACTGTTTGGCAAGATATGCACTTAAATCAGTTATCGCCAGAAGAATCTGCGGAAAATTTTACTTTACCTGTAGCAGCAATTCATGAAATTATTTCTTACTGCCAAGCAAACCGCGAACTGATCGAGATGGAAGCGGAGGAGGAAAAGTATCGTTTGGAACAGCGGGGAGTAACAGTTGAGTCTCAGATTGTTGATAGATGAAGATACCCAAGCGCGTCGCCTAGTTTATATGCTGCGAACAGATGGTCATGATGTTTTGACTGTTAATGAAGCGGGTGTAACTGGGATACCTGACTCGATGGTATTGTCCATTGCTACAACTCAACAACGTACATTGCTAACTCGTAATTGCGGCGATTTTGTAGAGATTCATGAAGCAAACCCTAATCATTCGGGTATCTTAGCTATATATCAACATGCTGACCCAACAAAAGGTATGACTTATATAGCAATTAGCAAGGCAATATTGAATTTAGAGACAACAGGATTGTCTTTAGAGGGAAAATTTATTGTTCTTAATCAGTACAATTGGTAACTTTTATAATTAGTGTTGCAAATTCTTTTTAGGAAGCCTTAACTAGTGTAACGTCTTTACAGGAGTTATTTTAGCTGTTTATACAAGTTGTTATCATATTTATGTAATATATACGTTAAAAAAATATGTCTCAATCAGTTCAGTATGTTACTAATCAAGCAGGAGAAAGAGTAGGTGTATTGTTAGATATAGAAACCTATGAAAATCTGACTAATACATCGCTATCTGATACAGAAATATTAACTGGATTAAGTATAAATGAATTGCGAGCATTAACGGAAAGTGCTTTATCAGTAGTAACTCAAAGCCAATTAAATGATTTGCTGACGCGAAATCAAGATTTGCTACTATCTGTTGAAGAAGTTGCTATTTTAGACAATTTATTGGCACAGGTAGACCAACTTAATATTATTAAAACGAGGGCTAAATACACCTTATACAAACTTCAAAATAAATTATAAGTTACGTGAGTGCATATATTTCTATTGATTTACAAAGGCAAATTCGTGCAAAGTTTGCAGATTGCTGCGCTTATTGCCGTACTGCGGAATCTTTGACTGTTACAACCTTTGAATTTGAGCATATCATTCCCCGTTCGGTTGGTGGCGAAACTAGCTTTAAAAATCTTTGTTTGTCTTGTCCTTCTTGTAATCGTTACAAAGCATCGCGTCAAACAGGACTGGATGAAATGACCCAGCAGGAAGTCTCTTTATTTAATCCACAACATCAATTATGGGCAGAGCATTTTACTTGGAGTGAGGATGCTACAGAAATTGTTGGACTTACAGCGATTGGTAGAGTTACGATTTTAGTTTTAAAAATGAATCGTCAACAGTTAACTCGCGTGCGTCAGATGTGGGTAAAAATGGTCGAGCATCCACCAAATATTTAAAGATAAAATTTGTTGCTAGGAAAAGTATAACTGTAGGTTGGGTGGAGCGACAGCGTAACCCAACATTATATTTATCCTTTAACAACAAATATAATGTTGGGTTACGGCGCAAATTTAGATTATTTATAAAACATCAAATTCTCTTAGTACGCCTACACCCAACCTACAGCTTAAAGTTTAGCAAAAATTCTGCGGTACGGTACTATAACTCTACTGCACCCAATGCTTTCAATGTGCTTAATTGCGCTTCTGTTAAACCTGTAACTCCGGTAATATTCATACCTTCATATGGACGCGCAACTCTCAATATTTTCAGACATTCACCTGTATTTAAATCCCATAATCTAATTGTCTCATCTTGACTGCCACTAGCAATAATATTACTATTAGGAGCGATGGTAACTGACCGAATTGAATCTAAATGTCCTGATAAAGTTTTCAAACATTCTCCCGTACTGATATCCCATATTTTTATAGTTTGGTCGCTACTAGAACTAATCAAAGTTTCATTATCGGCACTAAAGACTACTGAATGGACCGAACTTGTATGTCCTGATAAAGTTTTCAGACATTTTCCAGTGTTAACATTCCATAGTTTGATGGTTAGGTCAATGCTACCACTAGCTAAAATTTTGCTATCTTTACTGAATGCGATCGCACGTAATTCTTTGGTATGTTCTTCTAAAATAAAGATGCATTTTCCTGTTGTAATATCCCATAGTCTAACTGTGGAGTCATGACTACCACTAGCGAGGATTTTACCATCGGGGCTAAAAGTCACAGCACGTATACCCTGGGTATGTCCCTCTAAAGTATTTAGTAATTTACCTTCATTAACATTCCACAACTTTATTGTTTTATCAACACTGCCACTAGCAAGTATTTGACCATCTGCACTAAAGCAAACTGACCTCACCATATAAGCATGTCCCAGTAAAGTTTTTAAGCATTTACCTGTGCTTGCATCCCATAGTTTAATAGTTGCATCTTGGCTACCACTAGCTAACATAGTACCTTGAGAATTAAAGCAAACCGACCATACAAAACTGCTGTGTCCTTGTAAGTTTTTTAGACATTTACCTGTATTTACATCCCATAAACTAAGAAAATAATTGTTAGCGCTGGCTAATATTGGTAAACTATTTGTTTCGATATTAGGACTAAAAGCCACTGATACCACCCAAGTGCTATGTCCTTGAAAAATTTTCAGGCACTTAGCTTCGTTTTTATCCCATAATCTAACAGTTTGGTCGTGACCGCAACTTGCTAAGATTTGACTATTGGGATTAAAAGCCACAGATTCAACAGCTTGGGTATGTCCTTGTAAAGTAGTGAGACATTCCCCCGTGCTAATATCCCATAACTTGATTGTTTTGTCTTGACTACCACTAGCAAATTGACCGTTATTACTTAAGGCTAATGACTCTACTACTTCTGTATGTCCTTGCAAAGTTTTTAGACATTTTCCATCACTAACATCCCATAAACGGATAGTGCGATCGCTACTTCCACTAATAATATTTTTTCCATCAGTACTAAAAATTATAGAACGTACAGCTTTTGTATGTCCTTGAAGTATTTTTAAGCATTCTCTTGTTTTGACATCCCACAAACGTATAATATCATCAGAACCACCACTAGCTAAAGTTTGTCCATCTGGACTAAAGGCAATCGTCCTTACCCAATCCGTATGTTTTTGTAAAATTGTTAAACATTCTCCTGTTTTTACATCCCAAAAACGAATAGTTTTGTCATAACCCCCACTAACAATAATTTGTCCATCCGGACTAAAAGCGATGCATCTAATAAAATTGGTGTGTCCTAATAAAGTTTTTAAACATTCTCCCGTCCTGATGTCCCAAAATTTGATATCTCCATCTCGACTTGCGCTAGCAAATGTAATACCATCTACACTAAAAGCGACTGAGAATATCCAATTGGAGTGTGCTTGAAAGCCAAGAATTTCTTTACCATCGGCAACCTGCCAGACGCGAATTTCGCCATTTGTATCACCTGCAAGCAAAAGTTTCCCATCGGCACTAAATGTGACTGACTGGACGCTTCCAAAGGTTTGAGTAAAAACAGAGTTACTGATTTCTGAATGCTCGAAATTAACTTCTTGTAAATTTATGCCTTGTAAGTAAGCTTGACATATGTTTAGATGAGAAAAATCATAACCATTTAAATCTATTTCTAAATAACGCAGTATATTGAAAATATTTCCAACCGAATAGCCTGCTTGTTGTATCGGGTTTTGTCTTAAAGATACAAGGATTAATTTTATTTTATTTTCGAGATTTTGAGTATTTTTTAAAGTTGTCACTAGTTGATTAATTACAGGCATTAAAATCAAGCGAACTTGAGACTCCCTTACATAATCTTTTGCTGTTGCCTTAATCAAAGCAAATTTCTTAAAGACGTTAATATTTCCTCTTTGAATTTCTGTACCAACTTCATTGATAAATCTGTCAGTCAAATACTCCATGACTACAGGTTGCTGCGTAAATGTAGAAGCACGATTAATTTCATCTCTACCTTTTTCAATCAAAGAACGCCTTAGCAAACTCTCCAATGCTTCGATTAAACTAGCCTTTGATGTCAGCGAGACGATATCATTCCGTAATTCTCCCAAAGTTACGGGTTCTCGATTAATTGCTAGCCAATACATAATTTCCCGTTCCAAATCGGACAAGCGATTAAACTGGCTTTCTAATAGGTCGCGGATACCACCAAAAACTATTGTACCTTGAGCTAAAAAGTCGGGAATACTACCATCAAATAATTCTTTAATCGTGGTCGAAATAATATTTAAGGCTAACGGACTACCTTTATAAAAATCAATTAGCTTTTCCTGTTCTGCTTCACTTCCCGAAAGTCCCTTCGCATAAAAAATTTCCTCACCATCTTTTGCTTTTAAACCAGCCATCTGCAAAGAACGAACCGGAAGATTATCACCTTCAGATGCAGCGACTTCTTGAGGTTTTTCTCGACTGGTAATTATCAAACAACTTTGATGCGAAGTTCCACCAATACGCTTAATTAATTCGCCGTAATCTTCATAGCCTTCTCGATATTGTCCAGCTTTATCGCCACTTAATAAAATCGACTCTGCATTGTCAAGTACCAACAAACAGCGAGAAGTCCGCAGATAATCTATCAATAGGGTAATTTTTGCACCTATCTGTTCGGGTAAATCGGTTGCTTGCTGATTAGAAAGAAATTTAATAAAATCTGTAAGAATTTCTTGTATCGGTGGTGCGTTGCGGAGAGTTTGCCAAATAACATATTCAAATTCATTCTGGATATTTTGCGCGAGTTTAATCGATAGCGAAGTTTTACCTATTCCCCCCATTCCTAATAAAGCTACCACGCGACAATTGTCTTGTACTACCCACTGTTCTAATTTACTTAGTTCTTCCGTGCGTCCGTAGAAGACTGATACATCGGTGGCTTCACCCCAATCAACTTGGTTTTGGTTATGTTTTATATTTTGAACTGTATTTATTTTTTCTATGGAGGTTCCAGGCAAAGTTAATGTAGGCTGGTTCTCTACACGCTCAATAGCTTGTTTTTGTTTATCGCGTCGCTTTTCTACATAGTCAAGTACTTGTGCTGTACCAGCAACGATACTAATCAGCGTGCCAAAGAGAGTGATGATAACTACAGGGTCCATATTGTCAGCGTTTGTTTAGGATATGCTGAGATAAATTTTTATTACTTATGTTGTAGTCTACAGTACCCGTACATGCTACATATATAATTTCTGACGTTTTACAAAATAATTTTGGGCGCTTCAATATCTTTATATCCACGTTTAGGCAAATAAATCTTATTTCCCAACCTCCCAACCCTTGACCATCCCAGAGGTATAGACAAAATACAATACGTATTCCTAAAGAAAAATAGGGTATGTATACCCTCAGCCACTAGTCGGAAGTACCTTCTAGTGTAACAATAGTCCTACTTTGATGCTTTACGAACGAACCATGACGATGCATTCATCTCTCCAATGTGCGTTTGCTATTCGCCGCGCTTTAAAAGTAATCAGCGGTTTGAATAACTTTGATGCACGTAACGTTGCTGCTGTTGTAACAGCCGCAGAACTCGGTGGAGCGACTTTTGTGGATATCGCTGCCGACCTCGAATTAATTAAATTAGCTAAAAGCTTGACTAAGTTGCCTATATGTGTATCGGCTGTCGAGCCGGAAAAATTTGTAATGGCTGTTGCAGCTGGTGCAGATTTGATTGAAATTGGTAATTTTGATTCATTCTACGCGCAAGGACGAAAATTTGCGGCTGAGGAAGTTTTGGCATTAACTAAGGAAACTCGTGCGTTGCTTCCTGATGTTACGTTGTCAGTGACTGTTCCCCATAACCTAACGCTAGATAAACAAGTGCAACTAGCAGAAGATTTAGTACAACTTGGTGCTGACATCATCCAAACTGAAGGTGGTGCTAGCAGTAAACCCGCACATGGTGGAACTTTGGGGTTAATTGAAAAAGCTGCACCAACTTTAGCTGCTGCTTATGAAATTTCTCGTGCGGTATCGGTTCCCGTGCTTTGTGCTTCGGGTATTTCCAACGTGACTGCACCGCTTGCAACTGCTGCGGGTGCTGCTGGTGTTGGTGTTGGTTCGGCTGTAAATCAACTCAACAGCGAAGTTGCGATGATTGCTGCGGTACGCAGTTTGGTCGAAGCGCTGGCAACAACCAGTACCTCGGCACATTACTTGGCTTAGGAAAAGTTGGGAGTTAAGAGTTAGGAGTTAAGAGTCATGAGTTAAGAATAATTAAAAGTCACGAGTGAGGGATAAAATTATGATATCCCTCACTCCTAACTTTCAACTTCTAACTCCCAACTTTTAACTCCTAACTCTAGCCCTGTCAAGTGGATAAAAACTAGTGGTTCATGTCATTAATTCTGACCTGTTCGAGAGGGTTTAAAAAAATTAGACGTAGGTTGGGGAGCCACTTCCGTGCGCGGGTTCCCCGCGTTGAGGAAGGTGGCGTTGGAACGTTCGCGCTTCGCGTTCCCGAAGGGTAGTGGAACCCAACTATTAAATGTTGGGTTTCGCTTACGCTACACCCAACCTACAACCTCGTTCAAAATTAATGACATAGACCACTAGTCTAAAATTGCTATTTTTTCTCTTACCTTTGCGTTCTTTGCGGTTCAATATAAAGATTTTTTTGAACCACAAAGGACACAAAGGACACAAAGAAGAAGTGTATTTTAGTTTCACCTTGACAAGGTTATTCCTAACTCCGCGCCTCCTGTAGGGGCGCAAGGCCTTGCGCCCCTACCAACTCCTAACTCATCACTTCTTTAATGGCATAAATTACTTGGTTTTGCTGTTCGGAGGAAAGTTCGGGGAACATTGGTAATGATGTAACTTCGTTGCTAATTTGTTCGGAAACTGGTAATTGCCCTTTTTTATACCCTAAGTATTTATAAACAGGCTGTAAGTGTAGAGGCATGGGATAGTAAATCATTGTATTTACGCCCATGTCTTGTAGTTTTTTACGCACTGATTCGCGTTCGTTGTTGAGAATGCGAATTGTGTATTGGTTCCAAACACCAAAGCCACCTGCGAGTTCTTGAGGTGCGATGATGCCGGGAACTTGCGAAAGAAACTGATGATAGCGGTCGGCGATCGCACTCCTGTTACTATTCCAATTATCCAAATACGGCAGTTTTACTTGCAAAATTACCGCTTGTATGCTATCTAATCGACTATTTACCCCGACTTCGTTGTAATAATACTGATTCGATTGTCCGTGATTTTTAATAACTCGCATCCTCGCAGCAATTTCGGGGTTGTTAGTAGTAATTGCCCCACCATCTCCGCAACCACCTAAATTTTTGGTGGGGTAGAAGCTAAAACAGCCGATATGTCCAATACTACCGACTTTTTCACCGTTCCAAGTTGCCCCTGTGGATTGGGCGCAGTCTTCGATAACAATTAAATTGTGCGCGTTTGCTAACTCCATCAACGCTGTCATATCCACAGGTTGACCGAACAAATGTACTGGAATTATCGCTTTAGTTTTAGGTGTAATTGCTGCTGCGACTTGCTGTAAATCTAAATTATATGTAGCATCAATATCAACAAATACAGGTTTTGCACCAACTGCGCTAACGACTTCCGAAGTAGCAATGAAGGTAAAAGGTGTAGTAATAACTTCGTCTCCCGCACCAATGTCGAAGGCACGCAAAGCTAAGTAAAGTGCATCCGTACCTGAGTTACATGCTATGCAGTCTGATACACCCTGATAAGCGGCAAAGGCTTTTTCAAAACCTTCTACTGCTGGTCCACCGATGTAGCGACCTGATGACAGTACCTCCAAAACGGCTGCGCTAACTTCGGCTTCAATCGCGGCATATTGCAGCTTGTTGTCAAAGGCAGGAATGGATTTTACACTTTGAATCATAAGTTTTCTTTAAGTCTAAAAGCAGTGCGGGTAGGTGGTAATTTTTGCTAATTGAATTTTTAATCAAAGCAGGTGTGAAATGCTGTTGCCTCAAATACCCTTTAATCAGCGGTTTTACTGACTTTGATGGGCAATTCGACATCATACATAACCAACAAGAGGCAGCATCAGCAATCAAGGTTCCCGCTTGATTGATTTTTTACCGATAGCAAATTTTAGGAGATAATAATGCTATGCAGCAAGTAATCACGCTAGATTTTACTGATTTAGCTCTAGCAGTCGCCCTGATGGGGATTACGATTGGGTTATCAGCTTGGTCCGGTTTGGGTTTGGAGTTGAACTTGCTGGTGGCAACTGGTAGAACTATCCTCCAAGTCGTAGTTATGGGATACGTATTAGATATTATTTTCAAAATAAATAATGACGGTGCAGTTTTGGCGATTTTAGCAATAATACTCACAATTTCCGCGATTGTCGCCAAAAACCGCATTACTTCCAAAATCCCCCTGGTTTTGCCTTTGGTGTGGGGATCGATGTTTGTTAGTACTTTGATAGCTGTTGTATATATCAATACTTTGATAATTCAACCCGAACGTTGGTTGGAACCGCGTTATGTAATCCCATTAGTTGGGATGGTGTTGGGTGGTGCGATGAATGCAGCAGCTTTGGCTGGAGAAAGGTTGATAAAAACGATTGATTCAAGTCAGATGGAAATTGAAATGCATTTGAGTTTGGGTGCAACAGCGCAGCAAGCTGTATCGCAATATCGTAAAGATGCGATTCGTGCTGGTTTAATGCCGACTATTAATCAAATGACATTGGTAGCAATGGTAACATTACCGGGATTTTTGAGCGGGCAGTTACTAGGTGGTGTCAAACCCGATGAAGCTGCATCCTATCAGATTGTTGTTTTGTTTGCGATCGCATTCGTCAACTTACTAACGACGATATTAATTACGCTAGTGTTATCGCGGCAATTTTTTAACTCTAACGCACAACTAATTCGTTAAACCAAGCCAATTTACTTTTTATGCAAACTTTTTATGAAAGTTCTGTAAAAATTTTATGAAAATTATGTAAACATATCACAGAATTAGCCCTCAGCACGTTGACAATCAGCTAGCAACTGTAATAAAAGATAACTGTATCTATATTTACAGTGTGGAGGTAATTACTTTTGGGTTACAAAGTTATGTGACTTCATATTGTTCGATCTAATGCTTGGTCAATTTGTCTAGATATAGCTCGACTAGAACAATATTTGCACAAATTGAAAAACTCTTAATCCATACCTTTTTAACCTATAATTTGCGAATATTGAAGTACGAAAGGTAAGCAAGAACATGGCTCTTAATTTTGAGGCAAGTCTATGTAGACGCTACTTGAAAGTAAACTTTTTGATTTTTTAAAAATTTTAAGTTCAATAGACTACATTAATAGGCAAGATGTGTCATTATTATTTGTGATGTTCAAATCTAAAACCTAAGCGAAGTCTAACCTTAGGTGAAGCTTAAACACTAAGTATACTTAATTTGCTGATTCTGTTTGTATAAATTAGATAGTTGGGAACCAAGTACTAGTTTTAGTATTTTTCCTGGTGTTAGTGTTTAAAGCTAAAGTTTCGGCTAAAGTTTCGGTCAAAATATAAGAAATCCAAGCGCAATCGAGAAAGCAACTTGGAGAATATTTCCCTAATTTTCAACGTTTTAAACTTATTTCGTTCAACCTATGTTGATGAATGATTTGAATAAATACCACTAATCTAAGAAAACAATCGTAAAGGGTTTTGCAAGGACTTTTTGTATCCGACACTACTTATCGCCGCTTTTTAAGCCGATCGCTCACTTTTTTGCAGAGGTAAACAGTTATACGTTTAATGCCTATGTAGTACGTTCAAGACATTAGCAGATACCTTACAAATACTAACCTAGCAAAAGCTTTTGCTTCCGCTGTTAGCCAATATTTGTCCTTTACTGCTTGGAGTCAATAACCCCCCATTTACCTCTTAGAAGCAACGTACTAAGAGGCAAACAGCAAGGTCAATTGCAAATCGTGTAACTCAACTAACTAGCTATTTCTAGCTAACTAAATTTATACAACTGTGCAACCTTGGCGGGATTGAGCCACAGTTGTAGCGGACGGAATTGCCCACAATTACAGACAGCAATGTAGTAAAATTATGTCACAAAAACTTATTCACGAGCAAGTTTTTGAAGCTTACGATTTTGCCCAAAGCAAATTTCTCACACCATTTCAACGCAAAGTATTGCTCAAAAATTTGCAAGCCAATTTAAAGCCTGAATACCGACGCAGGCTAGAAATTATGTTACTGGCAGATATGGGTAAAACCCAAACTCAGATTTGTCAGATATTAGGTTGTTCGCAAGAGATGGCACGCTACTGGATTGCGTTAGCGCAAGCTGGAATGGCAGACAAATGGAATGAACGACCGTTTGGCAGACCGAAAATGGCTGACGAGCGATATGTCGAGCGCTTGAAGGAATTAGTTAGCCTGAGTCCACGAGATTGCGGTTATGCATTCAGACAATGGACTGCACAATGGTTAAGCAAGCATTTAGCCAAAGAATTTGGAATTGAAGTTAGCGAGCGCCATATTAATCGCTTGCTCAAACAAATGGGATTGTCTACAAAGCAGAAATCTTCCAGTCAATCTCAAACCAAACAAAGTAATGATACTGGTATCTTAATTACGATTTGAAATCAAATTTACAGTCTAGTGGTCTGCTTCAATAATTTTGATGCCTTACAAGATTCTAGGTAATTTTTACGAAACCTGGATTCTATCCCTTACGAAAAAGTCAAAATTAGTGACATGAACCACTAGTCTCTACTGTTAAGCGGTTAATACTTATTAGTGCAATTAACAGTGGGTCAGACCCCCTAATGGTCTAGATTGTTATAAGTTTTAGTAGGGTGGGTATTGCCCATATAAACTAGGCTTTGGTGGGCTACCGTGATTGCATTACTCGAAGGCTAGCGCTCGAAAACTCCCTCACTCTTTATTGTTGACTTAAAAATACTTAATAAATGATTTATAATTTGATACTTAAAAAAATTTACTTTGCGGCATACAGACATTTTTACGGATAAAAAAGTATGTAATTAATATCTAGGACATAACTACAGGTAATATGTCTAAAAAATCAATTTACTCGGCTTGAACAACTACGATGATTAAGCTTAAATATAATTAAAATCAATCCATAGGTACAATAACTGTAGGCACAACATTTATATATAGGAATCTTAAATCATGAGTGGATACAAGAGTAGGGTAGTCGCTACCCAGAGTTTCAATGTGTTTATGTATACATAAAATGATGATTTCACAACCTATTGAGGATTGTTATAGCTAATTATTTTAATTAGTTTTTAATTAAAAATTATCATTAGTAAAAGTAAAATTGTGCTACAAGCTACGGTTCAGAATTTTTGAAAAAACGGAGGGGGTGCTACCAGTGTTTTCACAAGTTCAACTTGGCGAACAGATTGCGCGTATTTTGGGTGAGACGCTAGAAGACAGAGAACAGCAAAGTTGCTTAAATACAGTAGAAATTGTCGAGCCACCAGTAGCAAAACAGTTTTGGCAAGCGGCAGAAGCTAAGGCTGGAATTTATATAGTCCTTTCAGGTAAAGTCAGACTGCTAGATAGCGCTGA
>CAXTCQ010000222.1:0-14058 GCA_964242965.1 uncultured Calothrix sp.
GGAGTAAGGGGGAAGGGGAGAAATTGTGAAATATAAGTTTTTTCTAAACTCCCTCTACCTCCCTACCTCCCTACCTCCCTACTCCCTCTTCCCCGAAAGATAAGAATTGCTAAACAGACTTATTAACTATTTAAAATTTTGAACTTCTATAATGCAGCCATTAAATAAGATAATTTTTACAATGGCTATTCACTTTAACCAAAATAGTGTTAAGAATAATTACAGACTTTGATGGTCCGATTATTGATGTCTCCGAGCGTTATTACCGCGTTTATAAATTTTGTTTGGAGAAGACTCGTCACCCAGAACAAGAAGTGCGGTTACTCACCAAACCTGAATTTTGGCAGATGAAACGCTCGCGCATTCCGGAAACACAAATTGGGATATTATCGGGTTTAGATGAAGACCAAGCGCAAGCATTTTCTAAATTACGCAAACAAACTGTTCATACTGAGCCATATTTCGAGTTTGATACGCTTGCTGTTGGTGCTGTTGATGCACTCTCAAAAATTCAAAAACTTGGTGTAGATTTAGCAGTGATGACAATGCGTCGCTTCCGGGAACTCGATTACGCTTTTACAAAACACGATTTAGGCAGGTTTTTTCCAGAAAATCGCTGTTATTGCCTGAATAATGACTATGTTAAAACCCGCGATATCGACGATAAACCGTTATTAATGGAACGAGCTATTTCGGAATTACCAACTGCTGTCGATACTTGGATGGTGGGAGACACTGAGGCAGATATTGCTGCTGCCAAGAAGTACGGTATTAAGGTAATAGCAGTTGAGTGCGGTATCCGATCGATTGCTCAATTAGAACAATATCACCCCGACTTGATTGTTAAGGATTTGAGCGCTGCTGTTGATGTAGTTTTAAACAGTTGGGTGCAAAAGGTTAGTTGAATTAAGGAAAAAGGAAGCAAGAAGCAAGAAGAAAGAAGCAAGAAGGAGGTGCGCGAGATGGGGATTCTAACCCGCTCAGGAGCGCACGGGCGTAAGAACGGTCGGGCTATTAATCCGCCACCCGCCCGCGCGAGGATAAATAAAAATCAAGTAGAAAAAAAATAAGGAATAGAAAATTTTTTAACTTTCTATTCCTGAATCTTATGGGTTTGAGCTTAATAATTGCTACTTCAAAAAGCTACTAATTAGCCAAAGTAATATAAAAGTTATTAGCGTCGAAAACTGGCTTGGTGTCATAGCTATCAACCTAATTTGTGATAATAGTAAGCTGGAAATTAATGTTCCTGCTATTAAACCTATTACTAATCCCCCAAAAGTCAATAACACAGATCGACCTAGCCGACTTTCTTTACGATTGAGAAAGAAAACACTGATTCCAACTCCTACAACCAGTAAAAGCTGCAAAACTGGGTCGCCCCCAGCTCGGTAAAATAAAGCGATCGCGCTTAAACCGGAATACCAAACCAGAGGCAAAGTGACATCACTCAAAGTCGGTTTATCCAACATTCGAGCCAACCAAGCAGGTGACTGGTCGCGCCGTGGTAAACTTTCTTGCGCGTTCGGTTGTACTAATCGTTCAGGAAATCGGATACGTTCGGGAACCTTAATTTTGCCTTCTTGGCGCATCCGCAGGCGTTCCATTAAGATAGCATCGTAGGCAGCTTCGATTACTTCCAAACGTTTTGCGTCGCCACTATATTGTTCTACAAGGCGAGCGCGAACATCTTGAACTTCGTCAAAGGTTGCATCTTCTGATACCCCAAGTTTTTCGTAGGGATTCTGATCGCTCATGGGAGTCAATTCTTTTAGCCTCAGTTTGCGGCAACTATATTGTTAATAAAAAAACGTTCTTTAGGTATTATATTGGTCAAAACGAATGCCTTGATTAAAGTCGAAACTCGATTTCGTCAAATCTCAAAACTTGCTCCCGTTCGACGTTAACAATCTAACTCGAATAGTCGCACTCCTTTTGTGAACGTGACAAACAGTAGTTTTAACTATAGTCACTTTAACATATTGTGATAAGTCCGTGTATCCCCTCATGTCGTTGACTGATTCGAGCTTTAACCTAGAGTTTAAGCTAGAAATAGCTTGACAATGTACCGTTTATCAAAAGGATATCGTTTGTGTTTTCGATATGGCTACTTATCATACCTTAAGCGAGTTTTAATTAATCAACGTCATAATCGTTTGTGGCGAGGAGCTATATATCGATTTACCGATTTTAAGTTAAAACGTTTTTAATTACCTACAAACTAGGATAATAAAAGTATTCTAGTTTACATACAGACCCAGGTTTAAGATTCGGGCATCTATTAGAAGCAGATAATTACGTGCATTATGGAATTTTTCGTTCCTAAATCGCATTATATAGAATATTAGCGTTCTAATTATCCACAAACCTGATTACACTAGTATGAGCGAAAATCAGGGAATCCGTGTCTTAGCCTCTAGATTCTTACTGCCCCAAAACGAAAATCGCGTTTTTGCGCGGTTATCGAATGCGTTTAATCCTATAATTTTTGTGCAAAGTGATGGTCATGGCTCCTGCCAAGGTTCTTGTAGTTGATGACGACCCTGCGGTTCGTAACCTAATTCAACGCTTTTTGAGTAAACAAAGTTACCAGGTAGAGGCTGCCGAAGACGGCAAAACTGCTCTAGCCCTCTTCGAGCAATTTAATCCCGATTTGGTAATTCTAGATGTGAACTTACCAGATGTAATCGGGTTTAACCTCTGTCAGGAGATGCAAAGCCGTAATGGTGTTTTTGTGTTGATGCTAACAAGTCGTGCTGATGAAGCAGACAAAATTCGCGGCTTTTCTAAAGGTGCTGATGATTACCTAACCAAACCGTTTGGGTTGGGAGAATTGGAAGTCCGAGTCGCTGCTATCTTGAAGCGCCAACGGGTTGTAACCACAGCCGAACAAAAACGCTTGGTATTTGAGAAGCTCATGATCGATCCTGTGCGACGTGAGGTAACTCTTAATAGCCTGCCCATACTATTGACGGCTTTGGAATTCGATTTATTGCATTTTCTTGCCAGCCATCCCGGTCGTGTTTGGCGACGTGCCGAACTGATTCAGGAGGTTTGGGATTATGAGTATGTCGGCGACCAGCGGGTTGTTGACGTTCACATTGGTCAAATTCGTAAAAAAATCGAAGCTGATGCCAGTCAGCCAGCGCTTATTCAAACTGTTCGTGGTGTTGGATATAAATTTGAATGTCCTACCCAGCCCGTACAGCCTGATAAGTCTTTGATTTGACGCTCGTATTTTATAAATGCGATGTCCATTCTTAATATATAAGGCACGAAAAATCGTGCCCTAATTTTGGTTAGATATTATTCAACCTTGCAAACGCCTTTTTGATTGGGATAGGTAAGTGCGCTTCCCTTATGCAAACCTAACATCACACTTGTTAACAGTGATGAAATAGGGTTTCAAGGTAAACGCGAGCTGCACCGCGATCGCTCTCACCATTTTGGAGTAAAAACAGCGACAATGCCGCCGTCAGCACTCGGTTACGATCCCAATCTGGATGCGTTTCAAGGTAGATTTTCAGGGATTCGTGGAGCGATTCGGGAATTTCTGTAAGGATATTAACTGTTGCATTCATGTTTTGTGGAGTCTCCATTAAAGTCCGTCAGTCGATAATTCTTGCTCGTAGCCGAAGAATTGAGCCAAAATCTGGCTTTCTTCTGTGATATGCAAGCGAAAAAGCGGTTCGGGTAATTTGACACAGATAGCGAACCTTTGCGATTAGAAGCAAGCCGACTTATTGTGCGATAAGAGGGGGTGGGTTTGTCAATGCTGCGAAATGTTACAAGGTTATTTATAAAAAATAAATATTTACGTAGTAATCAGGGTTTTAACCTCTAAAAAATTATAAAACTTTACACAAACTCCGTAAACAAAGTAAAGCGCAGTTGAACAAAAGAAATCTCCAGAATTCGCAAACAGCTTATTTATACGTCCAAGGGCTGTGGAAAACTAGAGATTATCTGTGGAAACCTTGTGGAATCAGTGAGGAAAATTACCTGAAATGATAAGAATTAAAAAAAGATAATTTTTGTTCATCGTGAAATCTACATTTGAACTTCGGTTGCCTTCTTGGTTATCTGCGATTCACCCACAGGTATGGATTTTAGCCGTCGGTCGATTTTTGTCCGAGCTTGGTACGGGGTTTACCCTGTTTTACGCGCCGATTTTTTTTGTTAATCAGGTGGGTTTGACCGCTACATCTGTCGGTTTTGCGTTGGGTAGCGGTTCGGTTGCTGGCATTGCTGGGAGGATTCTAGGGGGTTCGTTTACTGATTCAGCTTTTGGTCGTCGTCGTACCTTACTCCTGTCTGCTTCGATTGCCGCAATTGGTTCTTTTGTTCTAGCTACTACTCAAAATTTCCTCACTTTGGTTGTAGGGAATTTGATTTATGGGTTTGCTACGGGTTTATACTGGGTTCCCACCGAGGCTATTGTTGCTGACTTGACAGTAAGTGCTAATCGCCGCGAATCGTTCGCTGTGACTAGGTTAGCAGACAATCTAGGCTTAGGAATGGGGATTGTACTGGCGGGGGTTTTGGTAGCAAAGACTAATAATTACCGCTTGTTGTTTACAATCGATGCTATCTCTTTTGTGGTATTTTTCGCAGTTATTTGGATTGCAATTAAAGAAACAGTGCGACCGTCGCAGAATCAACAAAAGCAATATTTGAGTGCTTGGATTGCAGCGTTGCAAAATCAAAAGCTTCGCGTATACGTGGTGGTAAATATTTTGTTTACGACTTACATTTCTCAACTACACAGCACTTTGCCGCTTTATTTTAAGAATTTTGTCTTGAATGTAAATTCCTACGGGTTTGCCGAAACTGCGATTAGTCAGTTATTTGCTTGGCATCTGGTCGTCGCAATTTTGGCACAGTTACCGATTGCCCGAATTTTAAACCGTTTTTCGCATACGCGATCGCTCACCTTTTCGGCTTTTGTATGGGCAATCGGGTTTAGTTTGATTTGGCTAACTGGTGTTTCCACATCCGGGAATATATATTGGGCAGCTTTGGCTTTAGCTGTATTTGCAGTTGCGGTTGTTTCCTATACACCATCAGCAGCGTCTCTAGTTAGCGATTTAGCCCCCGAATCGCAGCGCGGAGTATATTTATCGATTAACTCGCTTTGCTGGGCTTGTGGCTATTTTATCGGTCCGGTTTTGGGTGGTTGGGCATTAGACCAACCGCGAGGTGTAGTGAATAATTTGTGGATCGGGTTGGTTATGAGTGTGGGGATTGCGATCGCTATTTTGCAATACCTCGGACGCATCATCAAAGCAGAAAATTTGCAAGTGCTACGAAAATAACTGTTTCTGAAGCATAACCCTGACAACTTTTACGGATGTTATAGGTGAATAGAGGGTTAGACCCCTCTATTGCCGTAACCGTAGGGGCACGATACATCGTGCCCGAATACTATCGTGCCCGAATACTATCGTGCCCGACAATACTGTGGGATAACGAAAAATCGTTCAATGAGGGATGATACCCTGCTCGGAGCCAATGGCATCCTTTAAAAAGTCGGGGTTTTTAGTCATGATAACTATAAGATTTATCTATTATCGTTTGTGTCAATTGTTGCGGAAAATAGTATTTACTATATTTAATAGCTGAATTCTAAAGCTTACTATTATTTAGGCTTTCTAATCGAATAGAAATGATTATTACAACACATAGTTGTCATAAAATATTATCTATTTGATGAGAGTTGCTTTTAGGTTGCTTTATTAAACTTGGTCAAGCTTAGAGTCATTTTGATTAAAAATTTGTGAGGAGCGATTGTGAAAAAATATCTACTAGTTTCTGCTAGTGGAGTCAGCTTGCTATGGCTTATAGCTAGCTTTTTACCCGCGCAAGCAACGGTTACAAACATTACAGAACAAAAGTATCAACTCAATACTGATACTGCCACCGTAATTACTAAATTTACAGCTTCAGCTAATGCTAACGATTATCATAATATTTCCATCGACGAGCAATATTTAGAATTCAAAGATATATTAGACAGCAATAAGCAGAAAAAGTCTGTTGTCGCTCAACAAACTAATAGCCAGAAGCAAAAAATCGAAAGCGGTCAAATTCCCAGTTACAAAACTGAAAACGAAGCAACTACAAATAGTGCAATTGATAACTTGAATTCGGATAATACATCCGTTGACCAAGTGACCTCAGTATCGCAACTTTCCGACGTACAACCTACCGATTGGGCATTTCAAGCATTACAATCGCTAGTTGAACGCTACGGTTGTATCGCTGGATACCCTAACGGCACATTTCGTGGCAATCGTGCGATGACTCGCTACGAATTTGCTGCGGGTTTGAATGCTTGTTTGGAACGAGTCAATGAATTAATTCGCACTAGTACGGAGAACTTAACGCGAAAATCAGACTTGGATATTTTGCGAAGACTCCAATCAGAATTTTCTGCCGAATTGGCAACTTTACGAGGTCGAGTTGACGCACTCGAAACCAGAACAGCGCAACTCGAAGCCAAGCAATTTTCCACCACCACAAAATTGAGTGGTGAAGCAATTTTTGCAGCGATTGGGGCTACAGGTGGGGCATCTAACCGCAATGACCCTCAAATAATTTTGACTAATCGAGTCAGATTAAATCTTAACACCAGTTTTACAGGTAAAGACTTATTAATTACCGGGTTACAATCGCACAATTTCCTCGGTGGTGTCAGTGGTAGCGGTAGCGTCCAAGAATCGTTAGGATTGGCTTCGCCTATACTTAGCAGCAGCAGTGCGCGTACCAGCTTTGAACCGCAGTTTCCCGGTCTTGATGTTAAAACTTTATCTCCAAGAAGTGCCAATAGTCTCGAACTCTACAAACTGCTTTACATTTTCCCCGTTGTCAACAAGTTGACTTTGTTTGCTGGAACCGCTGCGGAAGTTTCCGATGCATTCCCCACAATTACACCATTTTACGGTGAAGGACAAGAATCTATTTCGCGCTTTGCTGGTTTAAATCCGGTGTTGCGCGTTAGTGGTGGTACTTCCGGTGCGGGATTAGCATCGGCAGCTGGCTTTATTTTCAATCCTACCGAAAGTATCGATATTCGCGCTTTGTATGGAAGCGTCAACGCAAATCTTCCCCAATCAGCACCCGATATTTTACCAGGTGTTCCGGGGACTCCGTTAGGTGCGGGTTTGTTTGGTGGTAGTTCAGTTGTATCGGCACAATTGACTTTTAAACCGAGTAAAGCTATCGATATCGGTTTAAATTACGCCAATAGTTACCACGAAATCAACATTTTGGGTACGGGGTTAATAAGTAGCGATATTGGTGCATTGTCTGGGGTGCCGTTAGGAATTCCTGTAAAGATGAACTCATTCGGTAGTACTGTCAATTTCCGCTTCAATGAAAAGGTTGCGCTGTCAGGATACGGTGCAGCAATATTCGTAGATGATTCTTCCGGTCGCGTTGATGCGTCTACCACCTTTACTAGTTGGATGGTAGGTTTGCACTTTAAGGATTTAGTGAAAAGAGGTAATACCGCAGGCATTATCTTTGGTCAACCCCTGTATCGGACAGATGCGAGTGGTGCGGCAACTCGTACAGTTGCGGGTACAGATAGGGCTACACCTTATCATTTAGAGGCTTACTATAAGTTAAAAGTCAGCGACAATATCAGCATTACTCCAGGTGCATTTGTACTATTTAATCCCGAAGGTAATAGTCGCAACGATACAACTTATTTAGGTGTATTGCGGACGACTTTTACTTTTTAAATGGCTTTGTTTGTAGTTGCGCTTTAGCGCTTGAAGTTCGTAATTGCGCTTCCCTGTGCTAAAGAAATACCAAGCATCTATAGCGCTCAAGCGCAACTACAAGCTATACATCTAAAAATAAAACCCCCACCGAAGTAGAGGTAGTAATGTGGTGTTGAAGGAAAATTAAAATATTTAGTCAAAGAATAATAATGTTGCTAAGTCGCTTAATCCTTTCCAAGTACTGTTAGCGATTACGCCATCAACTGTAAGCTTTTTATCTTTTTGAAAAGCTTTCACCGCAGCTTCAGTACCAATTCCAAAATCATCGTCAACCGCACCTTTATAATAGTTACCATCTTTAAGAACTTGTTGTGCTAATCCAACTTGTTCGCCATTACTGCCGAGCTTTAAAATTGGCTTTTCAACTAGAGCATTTGCCCGTAGCGATTTCCAAGTTAATCGACCTGCAATACCGTCGCGCTTGAGCAAATATTCATACTGTTTAGTTTTAACCGCTCTCTCAGTTTCAGTACCAAAGTCACCATCAACTTTAATTGCATTGACATTAGGCATTCGCTTGTTTAATAGTTCTTGTAATTCTTTAACTTTTGCACCTTTATCGCCCTTTTTGAGGGTAGGGTCGTTGATAGTTACTGTAGTAGTCATTGTTAATTTTTTAACCTAAGTTGCTTTGTTAGGTAGTACTTCAGCAAGCTTTCTAACGATTTCGGATCTAGCTTGGTACACAAAGGAGTAATATTAGTTTGTGCAGCTTAAGCGCGAACCATAGGTTTATTTCATAACCTAAATTCGGAAGTGAAAAGTTATAGCTGTTTTTGTCTAAATACAACACATTAGTAGGGGCACGGCACTGCCGTGCGCCTACAATACTGCCGTGCGCCTACAATACTGCCGTGCGCCTACAATACTGCCGTGCCCCTACAATACTGTGGTCAGCGCGAAAAATTATTGTGTAAGGGGTGTGACCCTTAATTATTCAGCCGCATCCGTAAAAGTTGTCGGGTAGACATCACGAATTTAAACAAATTAGATACGATTGCTATTAAAAATCTGCAACTTCGCCAAAATAGTCCTCTTATTTATAAAGTTTGAAAAATTTTACAAAATAGTTAAGTAGGTATCTGCTGTCCTAGTAGGCAATACTTTCAACTTTTGATTTTTGAGGTCTAATTCTAAACCCAATGCTTCGAGTGGAATCACCCCTAAAAGTCCATCTCTACCCCCAGGTAATTCCAAGCATTCAAAAGTTCCTTCCCTACCGCAAAGCGATATTTTGGCATCTTCGTAAATCCTTGCTTGTCCAATACCCATAACGGTAACAACATCAACCTCTTTTAAAAGACTTAGACCCAGTTTAGCAATAACATCGGCTGGTAAACATAAGGTGGTAGCACCAGTGTCTACTAATACATTCTCTAATGCGACAGAACGTATTTGTTCTTCAGTTATATATCCTGCTTTTGCTAAGATTTGGTCAGCGTGATTAATTACAGTTAGGTTTGTTAATACTTTACCCATTTGATTGTTATCTTTGATTTGCACTGTTTCGCTCCTAGTTACTTTCGCCTTTCCTGTAACTTGCGATAAACGTCTTTAATATCGACTTTGTGATGCGCTAAAGCCACCATTGTATGATATAGCAAATCTGCGACTTCCCCTGCGATCGCATCTTTATCGTCATCTTTACATGCCATTACAACTTCGGCACTTTCTTCGCCAATTTTCTTCAAAATCTTGTTATCACCACCCGCAAACAACTTGCAGGTATAGGAACTTTCATTAGGGTTGTCGCGGCGATCGCATATCACCTGAAAGACCTGCGATAATGTATTGGCAGTTGGTGGCATAATAGTCCCATCAACTTGATGAAAGCAACTGCGTTCTCCCGTATGGCAAGCAATATCGCCGATTTGCTCGACGCTTACCAAAATCGCATCGCTATCGCAATCATATCGAATACTTTGCAACTTTTGCGTATGTCCGGATGTCGCACCTTTATGCCAAAATTCCTGACGCGAACGACTCCAAAACCAAGTTTCACCTGTTTCTAACGTTTTCTGTAGCGATTCCCGATTCATCCAAGCCATCATCAAGATGGTGCCATCAAGGTAATCTTGGACGATTGCTGGCACAAGGCCTTTATCATCGTAGCGAATTTCATCAACCGGAATGGCGTGAACGAAAGAATGGTTTGGCGAGGAAAACATACCAGTTGTTTAACCCAAGGCAGGAACGACATCATGGATTTAACATACCATCCTATTTAGGACAACTGGCATATCTCCACATATTTTCATCCCATAGATTATTAATCGACTTTTAAATTGCTAGACTTTTATGAGTTACCGACTGCATTCTCACAGCACCCAAAGCGACTTGGTGAGCTTTTGGCGCTTGACCATACCAGTGAACAGCCGAGTTGAAAGCAGCTCGGTAGATATCCTGATATGCCTCGCAAAAACGAGTGCGAACTTCTAAAGGCAAGTCTTGATTGGATTTATATAACATATTGTTATTGTTATTTTTTTGGTTCAACTATTCTTCTAGGATATAGATTCTGGGCTATTTTTTCGCCTATCCGAAGATAGAACTTTTTTTTTGGCATCACAGGAGACATCACCTTGGTAAATACCACGATAAAAACCACAAAATCGCAAGAAATTTTTGCTGCTGCACAAAACTTAATGCCGGGAGGAGTCAATTCTCCCGTTCGCGCTTTTAAATCAGTTGGCGGACAACCCATTGTATTCGATCGTGTTAAAGGTGCCTACATTTGGGACGTTGATGGCAATCAATATATTGACTACGTAGGTACTTGGGGTCCAGCTATCTGCGGTCATGCCAATCCCGAAGTCATTAGCGCCCTTCACGCTGCTTTGGATAATGGTACCAGTTTCGGTGCGCCTTGCTTGCTCGAAAACGTTTTAGCACAAATGGTCATTGATGCCGTTCCCAGCATTGAAATGGTACGTTTTGTGAATTCGGGTACTGAAGCCTGTATGGCGGTACTACGGCTGATGCGTGCCTTCACTGGACGCGATAAAATCGTCAAGTTCGAGGGCTGCTATCACGGACATGCTGACATGTTCTTAGTCAAAGCTGGTTCGGGTGTAGCGACTTTAGGTTTACCCGATTCCCCTGGTGTACCCAAAACAACTACAGCCGATACTTTAACTGCACCTTACAACGACCTCGAAGCAGTCAAAGCACTATTTGCAGAAAACCGCGACCAAATCGCGGGTGTAATTCTCGAACCTGTGGTTGGTAATGCAGGTTTTATTACACCCGATGCCGGATTTTTGGAAGGTTTGCGCTTAATTACCAAAGAACACGGTGCGCTATTGGTGTTCGACGAAGTAATGACAGGTTTTCGCATCGCTTACGGTGGTGCCCAAGAGAAATTTGGCATTACCCCCGACCTCACCACACTTGGTAAAATCATCGGTGGTGGCTTACCCGTTGGTGCTTACGGTGGTCGCCGCGATATTATGTCGATGGTTGCACCAGCAGGTCCCATGTACCAAGCTGGAACGCTTTCCGGCAATCCATTAGCGATGACTGCGGGTATTAAAACTTTGGAATTGCTACAAAAGCCTGGTACATACGAATATCTTGACAAAATTACCAAAAAGCTCTCCGATGGCTTGTTGCAAATAGCCAAAGAAACAGGTCACGAAGCTTGTGGCGGTCAAATTAGCGCTATGTTTGGTTTATTCTTTACATCTGGTCCCGTCCATAGCTACGAAGACGCGAAAAAATCCGACACAGCCAAATTCGGACGCTTCCATCGCGGTATGTTAGAGCGAGGCGTGTATTTAGCACCTTCGCAATTTGAAGCAGGATTTACTGCTTTAGCGCATACCGAAGAAGACATTGACCGAACTCTAGCAGCCGCACGCGATGTTATGTCGAGTCTGTAATGGCATAGTTAGGAGTTAGGAGTTAGGAGTTAGGAATTAGGAATTAGGAGTTAGGAGTTAGGAATTAGGAATTAGGAATTAGGAGTTAGGAGTTAGGAGTTAGGAGTGAGAAGTTAGGAGTTAAAAAATTTTCAACTACCTACTTCTTCTAAAACACAAGGCTGGGTTGTGCGATCGCGCTGCCAACTTCCTACTTCTAACCCTTAACTCCTAACTCCTCACTCAACAAGTATAATTCCACACCAAGGGACGATTGTCTAAATAATATTGTATATTTAGATAGATTTGATAAAAAAAACAACGTGGTAGAAAAATAAATATCTATTAGTAAAACTAGTAATTAATACATCTATTAAAATTGTTTGCGTCAATCAAGGCGACTATAATTTCACTATAAAATGTGGTGTGGATAATTAAGGATTACTATAGGCAAATAAGTAGTAATTAATTGGTGATTAAGAAATGGTTTCCCATCGACTAATTAGCGATTACTCGTTATCAAGAGGAAATTTACCAAAATTCTACTTGTATACTTACTGAATATTCCGTGCGTCGAGCAATATAAATCAATTGGAATAATCATAAATGCTGTTGAGGTTACTGTCAAATAATTTAGAATTCACTTTAATTATGACAGAGGTTAATAGGTTTAAGGCTAATAAAATATGATGGCAAATAATCCGACCGTTCTAGCTTCCGATTTTGATGGTGTAATTTGTGACGGTATGGTTGAATATTTTGAGGTGGCATGGCGGACTTACTGCCAAATATGGACACCTGCGAAGATTATACCATCGGATGATTTAGCTTCAAGATTTTATAGCCTAAGACCCGTAATTGAAACAGGTTGGGAAATGCCTGTTTTAATTAAAGCTTTGGTTGAAGAAATACCCGAAGAAAGAATTTTGCAAGAATGGGCAAGTATTACCAAGCGAATTTTAGAATCAGCACATCTACAATCAGCAGAAGTTGCTTTTAAACTCGATAAATTGCGCGATGAGTGGATTGAGAATGACTTAGAAGATTGGATGAGCTTGCATCGATTTTATCCGGGTATGGTTGAGCGAATTAGAAGTATATTAGCGAGTGGAGTCCAGGTATATATTATTACGACAAAAGAAGGAAGATTTGTTCATAAGCTATTACAAAAAGAAGGAATTGATTTGCCGCGTGAAGTGATTTTTGGAAAAGAGACAAAGTGCCCTAAATACGACATTTTGCGTCAATTAAAGCAGAAAGCTGGTAATTCGCAGGTGAATATGTGGTTTATCGAAGACCGTTTGAAAACTTTGCAGCTAGTCAAAGAGCAAAACGATTTAAATGATGTCCAGCTTTTCTTAGCAGATTGGGGTTATAATACTCCATCCGAACGAGTTACTGCTCATAATGACAAACGTATTAGTTTATTATCATTAGCTCATTTCGCGCAAGACTTTTCAAAGTGGGTTGAAGAGAGTTAGGAGTTAGGAGTTAGGAGTTAGGAGTTGAGAGTTGGGAGTTGAGAGTTAGGAGTTGAGTTAAAGCATACAGAGGTTGTAATTGATTTTTTCAGGCACGCTAGAGGATGTGTCTGTAGAAAGTTGGAGTATATTTAAGATGTTACAACCCATAAGGAGTTATGTAGATTGCCATCTCAAATAAAGCATAGAAGCTTAAATAATAAAAATTTACTGTTTGTAACTATTAATATTAGTCAAAAAATAATCAGTTTCAACTAACTATATCTACTACAATAACTCCTAACTCTCAACTCCTAACTCCTAACTCTCAATTCCTAACTCCTAACTCCCAACTCCCAACTCCTAACTCCTAACTCCTAACTCCTAACTCTCGACTCCTAACTTCACTTTCATGCTTGATTTAACACAACTGACGCGGCAAATACAAGGATTGAGTCAGCACTTAACGCAAGAAGCTGTCGCAAGTCAAAAACGTTTGGAATTGGCAGGAAAACATCTTCAAGATGCGATCGCCCGACAGGATACACTAGTCGAAGCACAAGAAAAATGGCGCGATCGCATTATCTTCGCAAACGCTACACCAATAGAACCACTCAACACCCGCATTGATATTCCCACACCACCGAAGTTACACACTGTCATTGCTACCGATGGTTCGCAAATAGCACCCAACCACCACGAAATAGCTTATTGTTACCTTCTGAATATCGGTCGAGTCGTATTGCACTACGGACAAAACAAACACCCGCTTCTCGACAGCTTACCAGAAGTATTTTACCGTCCCGAAGATTTATATGCATCGCGCAAATGGGGAATTCGCACTGAAGAATGGATGAGTTTCCTCCGCACAGCGTCAGAAGCAACTGTTTTAGCTGAGTTATCTTGTGCAGTTGCCAACGGAGAAACCATCAAAAACAAAGTTACCAAAAC
>CAXTCQ010000223.1:0-1867 GCA_964242965.1 uncultured Calothrix sp.
GGGGAGAAGGGGGAGCAATCGGAGTCGAAATAAAACGAAAGCTCTGGCTCAATTTCGACTGGGAAATCAAGAAAATAAATAAGAGAGTAAAAAAAAGAAACCCGGTAACTTTTACGAAACCGGGTTTCTGACCCCTGCGACAAACTCAAAATTAATGAAACAGAGCGATCGCGCAGCGACTCGGAACAAGTATCGCTTTGCAACTTCCATGAAACAAACTCAAGCAATCGCATCGAAGTACAAAAGACAGTTATGACTCAACGCGACCGTAGAATAAGCCACGAATCTTCACTTCTTTAGGGTCGCCTGAACCTAAATCGGTGTCAGAGGGTTGTATGCTCTCAAAAGTACCTGCAATTTCACCTGTCGAATTATTAACTTTAGCTATCGATAGCGCCATTTCGCCTTCGAGAACTTGAGCGCGTTTAACATTTTCGCGGGTAAGTTCTTCAGCATCGGAACGTGCTGGGAGTGCAACTGCATTGTCATAACCACTAGCAACACCGCGACCTTTAGGGTCGAGGAAGGTCGCACCGCGATACGAAGGCACTCGGAACGAACCTAAAAAGTCGGTTGATGTGTTGATGCTGGTTATACTAGGTTGGGTTTGAGCAACCAAGCCTTTAATTGTAAACAAGAAAGGAATGAGTTCGCCACCGGGTAATTTTACAGTCGTAGCTTGGAAGTCAAAGCCATCTTTTTCTTCAAAGGTGAGGCTACCATCAGAATTGACTTTTAAATCGCCTTGGATTTGGTCAAGCGAGGAAGTCTTACGAGTCATAACTTTACCTGGGATAAATTCTGCCTTCTGGCGTTTGTTGGCTGGTTCTTCTTTGATGAAGTAACTAGTCGGTTCCAAACAAAGTTCTTTGATGCTGTAAGTCTTACTTGAGTCAATGGGGATAGAACCACGACTGGTTTCAGAAAGTTGAGGGCATTTGTTGGCTATACCAGTGCCTCGAATTTGTTCGTATGTTAGGGGAGTTGTACTAGCTGATGTCGGAGCATCACTGCAAGCGGTTAGAAAACCCAAGCACAAAGAAGCGAAAAACGCAACAATTAAAGAGCGAAACCTCATGTCAACCTCAATGTCGAAAATAAATATCTAATATCATTTTTCTACGAAAATGCACTTGTTGAGCCTGGGTTAATAGGCTTTGTTTGTTAAGCCATAGGTTGAAAGCCTGTGGATAAATGAAAGTGCAATATTACGAAAAATTGGTACAAGTTATAGAACTGTTGCACCAAACGTATTTCAACGCATCGCTTTATTTTACAACAATGATGCGTAAAGCCCTGTGGCTTGCTTGCGAATGTACACCAGATTTGAATGAAGTAAGTTAAGTTGTACTAGACGCGCAGGGATATCAGTTCTACAAGAGTACTATTCAAAATTAAGTATGCTTCAGTATCAATATTTATAATCTGGTGGCTCGTTTTCACAAATAAACAGGTCAAGCTCCTTAATCTCAGCTAAATTTAAGTTGAATTACTTTACAGTATGTATGAGCAACAGCAATAATTTTGAGTCGGGGATGTTATCCCATAAACTTCAAGCAGTTACGGATGTGGTACAAGATGCAGTCTCAGTTTGTCAAGGGGATACAATTGCGCTTTTGGGTTTATTACGTCAGTTAGAATTTTTACACCGCGAAATCCGTGACGGTGCGTTTCAAGCGAGTTTACCCGAAAACCGTCAGGGACTTTATTCGCTGCTACGGGAGATAGAAACTCAGGGAGGCTGGCCTTATATTGAACGGATGCGCTTGCAGGCATTTATAGCGAAATTGCAACAGGAGAATGGGGAGTAGGGAGTAGGGAGTGGAAGAAGAGGAGACGGGGAAGATGGGGGAGACAGGGGAGACAG
>CAXTCQ010000223.1:1877-14030 GCA_964242965.1 uncultured Calothrix sp.
TTTGTGTTGATGTGCGATTGGATTGAAAGATTTGTCGCCGGGTTGTTGGGGGCAGCCTGGGCTCCCCGGGCAGATGGAAAAAGCGAGAGTAATTCTTCCTTATCCCCTTTGTACCCCTTGTCCCCCTTGTCCCTACTTCCTACCTCCCCACTCCCTCACAAAGATTGCGATCGCGTGCGTCTACGTTACGGTTGTATTTGAGGTAGTCGTTCACCCAAGTACAACCTTCTTTAAGTAGGTCGTTTAAGTCTAAGTTCCAAAGAATGATGGTGTTGTCGGCACTTGCGGATGCTAGGGTTTGTCCGTCGGGGCTGAAACTGGCACCCAGTACGGGGGCATGGTGTCCGTTGAGGGTCTTTAATAGTTTGCCGTCACGACTCCACAGTTTAACGGTACTATCCCAGTTGGCGGCGGCAAGCATTTCGCCGTTGGGACTAAAATTAACGGCGTTGACGCTATCACTGTAACCTTTTAAAAGAGTTTTGATTAATCTGCCGTCCCAACTCCACAATTTGATGGTGTTATCCCAACCTGCTGACGCTAGTACGCGGTCGGTGGGGCTAAAACTAACTCCTAATACCCAACTGTCGTGGGATGTTAATGTTTTTAAGAAGCTGCCGTCGCGCTGCCAAAGTCTAACGGTTTTGTCGTCGCTGCCAGAAGCCATAGTTTGACCGTCGGAGCTAAAAGATACGCTATTTACCCAACCTTGATGACCGTAAGAGGTTTTGAGTAACTTTCCTTCACGGTTCCATAATTTGATTGTTTTATCTTTGCTTGCTGATGCTAATAATTCACCGTCGGGGCTAAAACTGACACTCATGATGCTGTCAGTATGTCCGGTTAAAGTTTTGAGCAACGAACCGTCACGCCGCCATAGTTTGATGGTTTTGTCATAGCTGCCCGATGCTAGCATCATACCTTTCGGGTCAAAAGCGACACTGGGGATTTTTTTGGTATGTCCAACTAAAGTTTTGTAAAGACGAGTTTTCCATGTGCCGTTACTGCGATAACGTTCCCAAAGCTTAACTTTCTCGTCGCTACTGCTGGAAGCTAACATCTTGCCGTCGGGACTCCAAGCTACGTTCAAAACGCGATCGCTATGTCCTTCGAGAACTGGCAGTGCGGGAGGTTCGAGACTCCACAATTTGATACTTTTGTCGTAACTTCCCGATGCAAGGGTTTTACCATCGGGGCTAAAGGCAACGCTAGCAACTGCATCGTTGTTACCCTTGAGGGTTTTGAGTAGCGAACCGTCGCTGACATCCCAAATCATGATGGTGTTGTCTTCGCTACCGCTAGCAAGTTGTTGTCCGTTGGCACTAAAGCTGAGACTCCAAATTGCATTGGTATGTTCTGTTAAGGTGCGAATTGGCACGAAATTAGAGTTATTGTCATTCAAACGCGAACGCCGCCACAACTTGATGATATTGTCTTGACTTCCCGATGCTAAAATTTGACTGTCGGGGCTAAACGTGACAAATGTTACACCATCATTATTACCTGTCAATGTCGTGAGTAAAGTGCCGTCGCGTCGCCAAATTTTGATGGTTTTATCTTCGCTGGAAGAGGCAATCAATTGTCCATCTGGACTAAAGCTGACGTAGTGAACCCAACCTTGATGACCTCGCAAAATCTTAACTAAATTGCCGTTGTTGTCCCAAAGTTTAACGGTTTTATCTTTACTACTTGCAGCTAATAATTGTCCGTCGGGGCTGTAGTTAACGCTCAAAACCCCTTCGGAGTTACCATTCAAGATTTGCAGGGGTTGTTGCTCAAATTCGAGTGAATCTGGTTTACGTTTCCAAACTCGGATACTGTTGTCGAGGCTGGAGGTGGCGAGACGTTGACCATCGCTACTTAAACTCAAACTCGTGATGGCATCGTTATGAGCATTGATGGTTTGGACTAAAGCACCATTCGGTTGCCAGATTTTGATAGTTTTATCGTTACTAACCGATGCGAGTAATTTACCGTCGGGGCTATATGCCACACCCCAAACGATATCGGTATGCCCTTCGAGACGATTCGATTCTTTGACTCCATAAACTGCTTGTTGCAAGGCACTGACAACGCGCATTTTGGTTTCGGGCTGAACTCCATCGGCTTGTTGAAGTTTCCGCCATGCTCGCAAACTTTCCATTAAAGCATCGAATTCTTTATTCGAGGCAAATAAAGCTTCGCTAGCTGCGGAGATGGCGCTAATTTTCAAGTTTCTTTCACTACGTTCGGCACGTCGGGTTTCACGGACTGCCGAGCGTTTTTGGAGGTCGGCTTGCCACCACAATCCGCCGATGGTGGCGGTCATCATTGCTAAAATGACACCTGCCGAACGGGCTTCGCGCAAGCGGCGTTGGAGCGCGAAATTGAGTTGTTCCTGGCTGAGTTTTTGTGCTACTTCAGCGCGGTTTTTTTGGAACCGGACTTTTTCGAGTTCGGCAACGATACCGTAGTTATTTTTTTTTCGAATAGGTTCGACTAAATAATCGTGTACGAGTTGGTAGCTCGCACACTCTCCTTCGGGGACGCGCAAGACGAGTCCGCTGCCGACCAATATATCTAAAATTAATTCCCAAATCGATTCAAAGTTGAATCCAGGTTCGCTATTTTTTGCTAATGCTAACGCTAATTCGATTTTGGTTCGTAACGGTCGCGTCCCTTTCTCGTCGGTCAGTTCAAATAATAGCTTCCAAGTAATTTGTTCGTTTTCCCGACCGCAATCTTTAATTACTTCAGCTAACCAACGTTCTACAAGTTTGGACGAACCTCCGCTATCTTGATACTCTTCGAGTGTGGTAATTTTTTCGGCTTGGAGTTGTGCCCCGACAATTTGTAATTCAATCGGGTGAACTTCTTCAACTTCCCCAGCTAAATCCTGTACCAATTGATTAATTAATTCGTTACTCAATTCGTAGTGCGATCGCTGGGTCAAAATATCGATAACACCGATAGCATCGTCTAACGAGAATTTGCCCAAATAGTAGCGAATATTCTTGTCGAGGATGTTTTTATTAATAATTCCTAAATCGTATCTATTGCGACCATTTTCATGCGAAAGTCGCTCGAATTCCAATAAATAATGTAAATAATCTTCCCGTAACGAAAAAATAACTTTCACATACGCAATATTCAAACATTCACTAATAAATTTATAGAATTGAATTCTTTGTACCTGGTCTTTAACTACAAAGAAAAACTCTTCCAACTGGTCAAAAATTAAAATAGTAGTATAATTTCGCTCTGTCAATTCGCGTAATTTTTGCAACAGAGTCGCCGCTGTAAACTTAACCGATATCGATAAATCAACTTGAGCCATCGCTTGGTTAAAGCTACGACCCAACACCGTTACCCAATCGCTATATACCGATAAAACAATCGGCAAGGCAATGCGATCGCCAACAACTTTTTCATGGAGTGCCGGCACTAATCCAGCTTTGAGAATCGAACTTTTACCAACTCCCGAAGGTCCGTGAACAATTGTTAACTTACAATCAGCCCGCGAAATCCGCTCGATTAAATTACTAATATCTTTTTGCCGTCCGGATGCAGCAATTTCCTGCGCGACTGATTCGGGAATATAAGATGCATTATCTCCCTTTGCTTGCTGCGTTCGCTGCAATTCGAGTCCGGGATTGATTTTATAGCGTTGCGGTTGGAGTTGACTTGCACCGATAAAAGCTCGAAACCCATACTGATGTTCAACTTGAATCTTTTCCTGCTTGAGGTTGAACGCTTCTGAGTAGTCGTGACGCTCAAAAAAGTAAACAGAACGCAATTCCTCGACAATCTCTAAATACAACGACGGTTCATACTGAAGTTCGCAAACGACTTTTGCCCATTCCAAATTATTAATCGCTTCTTCCCACTCACCCAAATGCCGCTGCGAACGCCCCTGTAAAAGAAGATACCAACTCTCCTGCTGGCGGGACACATCGGGGGCAGTTTCGGCAATAGAACGGGCTGTAGTCGCCAATTCATAAGCTTGCAGCCAATTGGAACGCGAAGCCGCTACCGTTGCCAAAAAACCGTAATCTTGGGCTGACTGTGCTTTTGTACCGTATGCATTATGTAACTCTAACGACTTTTGCGCCGTTGTTTGTAACTCGTCCCATAGTTCCAAACGTTGCAGCATTTCACAAGCTGGCAACATAAATTTAGCAACTAAGTCATAATATTGCGCCGATTCTAATAACTCCAAAGATTGCTTGAACCAAAACAGCGCTTCTTGCCAATAGCTGCGATTCAGCGACGGACGTAAATCGGACATGCGACGGTAGCACAATCCGAGATGAAACAAAACTATCGCTCTTGCGAGTAGAGGAGTACTTTTCGCATTTGCTAAAAAATGGGTTTGCCGTCCGTCATACTGCCAACTTTGAGTAATTCCAGCAATCTCATCTTGACTTTTATCGCTTGTGGTAGTAATAAATTCTAAATCTTCAGACCATAGTGCAAGACTGCGTTGGTAGTGAGTTAATGCCTCCTCAACTTGGTCGTTGATATAGCTAGAGCGTCCCAAAACAAACTCAAGACTAGCTTCGAGTTGCGGATCGAGTTGAACGTTATATAGCCGCAACAAATCTTCACGGGCAGATTCAATTTCTTCCCGCAGAAAATTTGAATCCGAATCTAAATTTGGATTCGCTCCGTAGATATCAAAACCCGTTTCGGCGACTTTGGCAAACAGCGATTCGGTTTGATTGCGAATTAAGCCAATTAAATCGTCCTTTGCCATTTCAAATTTAATCGTGGTTGCTGCCCAACTCTTGAAATCGGGTGCGAGACGCGATAGTAAAGTAGCAACGTCATCCTTCAACCACAGCACCAATGGCAACGGCAATGTATCAGCGTAAATATCCCGTGCTTGGTTCAACCCGGTAAGCAAATCTTCAATCTTAGTTACCAACTCCAAACCAAACACCATCACTGCCGACGGCAACGTATCGCTAGCCACAGCAGGAACATCTAAATATAAATCTGAAACAATAGTGTGATGTAGATTTGCTGTTGTTGAAGGACGAAGTTCAATCTCACGTAAGTAAATATCCTTGGTTATGGTGCGAAGGTTATCTAAAACCTGTTTACGTAATTGCCCATAGTTACACCGGACTAAAATCAGGGCGAATTGACCTTTAGAAAGCGCGACGGCTCGAATCAAACGTTGTAAAGAACGGTGATTTGAAGAAGCGATCGCAGCCGTAAATTGCCACTCTGTCATAACTCAAAACCGGGCTAGATTAAGAACAATAGTAGCTATGCTGCCGAATTTGATTTTGGCATTGTAAAGTCCGAATGGATACGGTGTAATTACTGACACTTTTGATTGGCTTTTCATTCTGTTGTTATTTAAGACTGTGGAAACACTGAATTAGGGAGGAGTTAGGAGTTAGGAGTTGGAAGTTAGTAGTTTCCTTCTTTGTGTTCTTCGTGTCCTTTGTGGTAAAAAACTTCTTTTTTGAACCACAAAGGACACAAAGGGCACAAAGGAAGAATCTTTTTTGATGCATCACTACTGTCGCGGGCTAGAGTAGAGGGGTAGGAGGGTAGAACGGTAAAGGATATTTTTAACTCTTAACTCTTAACTCCTAACTCCTAACTCCTAACTCCTAACTCTTTACTCCTAACTCCTAACTCCTAACTCTTTACTCCTAACTCCTTCCTACCTTCTGCCACGAGAGTACTTTCTCGGTTTCAGCGAGTGCGGGACTAATGCCGAACCAGCGTCCCTCGGTGTCGCGGTATTCAAATACAAACATACTTCGGAGTAATTGCTGATATTGTGATTCGCCTTTGAGACTTTGGTTATTGACGACTTCATAAAGTAGTTCCCATTCGTACTCGTTAATCGCTAGCAATAAGTCGTCGCGGTAATCTTTAATGACTCCTTCCAAACAATCCCGCGAAAATGGTGGGTCTTGACGCTGCAAGCAACTGTAAAGCAATCCTAGTAAGTTACGGATATGACCCCCACTGACGCGACATAAGCGATCGAGTGTTTCGGGTGCGTCGAATAATTCTCCACCCATTGGCAAACGCTCGTTCCAAGCTACTTCTGGAAATGCTCGCGCTAAAACTAGTTGTCGCAATAGTGCCATCCCCGGTTCGTAGTCGCTGCCATTGCGCTGCCGTACTAATACCATCGGTAAGACTTTGGGGGCAATTCCGCCGCCAAAACGATTTTTGAGGGTTTCGTATTCGTTCGAGAAAATTAATGCTAGGGGAATCGTATAAACAACATGGCATTTGAGACGACGCAGTTGTTCGCCTCGGTCGATAAATAAATATTCGGGTTGCGATCGCCCTGATGCCATCGGACGCGCATCAACTCGGTCTAAGTTGTCGATAATTACGACAATCCCTTGCTGACCTCGTGCTTTGAGTTGTTCGTTTGCCCGGTCTAATAATTCCTCGTTAATCGCTTGTAAGATACTGTTGGTACGGGGTTCGAGGTATTGACGCAACTGCGATCGCAATTGGGGACTATCTTTAGTTTTGGCGCTGATTTTGGCAAACAACAGTGAAAACTCTGCCTGTCCAGAAAGTTCAATCGGAGTTTGCAAGAAATCACCGATCTCTTTAAACAGGTTTCCGAAGTATCCTGGTTTTGTAAAGATTCCAATTGCATCCAAGCTGTTACTAACTTGACGGGCAACACTCAATAAAATATCGCTGACATCAATATCAGCCATGTCCAAATCTTGGCTGGACTCAAAATAGACAACATGGAACCCAGCTAATTCGAGTTCTGTCTTCAAGCGCTGTAACTCAGTCGATTTACCACAACCGATATGACCTGTAAACAGTTGGCAGGTAGGGTCATCGGGAGAAATACGGACAATCGTCCGTTGCAGTTCCTCGACAATTTTACAACCCCGCACATCCGAGAAATCAATGTAATATTGCCTGTCTCCGCTATTGCCCATATCCAAGGTTTTACTAGGGTTACAGGCTTTAAAAAACCGCGATAAATTTAATGTTGTTCTCATGTAGATGCAGTTAATTTGTATTTTTATATACAAAATTTCCCGCGTTTGCCTCTAATGGCTTCTAACACGGGGTATAAGGGTATAAGGAGCAAGTAGAAATGTATGCGCGTCTGAGGCTAACATGCATTTCCATAAATAGTTGTCAACCCTCCTGGAGTATATATTATAGAGATAATATTTTGCAATCAAACCAAAAAAATATTTGATTGAAAGACCGATGGAAATTTTTAATTGCCTTTGAGGCAATCTCCTCATTTTGATTCAACGTTCAACGGTTATAAACGCTCTAAATATTTATCGCCCTTACCTCTGACCCCTCACCCCCATATATTTACAAAAAGTTTACCTTCTCTTCTCATTTTTTTGGTACAGTAATATGCATTCACCAGGCATTAGACACGAGGTTTGCTCGATGTCAAGATGGTGGTCATCTACTATTTATCTACTGTACTAGCTGCATTTTTGATAATCCGATTTCTAGCGACAAATTTTGTACACGCGGCATGAAAATTTGTCAATAGCTTATTTGTAGCCTGAATCTGTGATGATGGGTTTTACCCCACAGGCAAAAAGCTACATATAGTGCAAAATAAACGCTGCACACTTTAAAAGAATTATCTCTCTAGGCAAAATTTGCTTAAAGTTAAGATAATTCGGAAATATTGCTGACTTACGTTACAAATTTTATTTACTAAAATTGTTTGTTGCTTAATTTTTGAAGCAAGTCGAAAGATTGAAGATGTAGAAGGGTTTGGAATGGCTGATATAGCATCAGTGTCCCGCACGGATTTAGCGCAACGTCGTAAGAAGTTACGCCGACGCAGACGGATAAAAGTAATTCAGACAATTTGGCAAACCATTGCAGTCAGTGCATTGGCTAGTAGTTTAATGTGGGTGACAGTCCAACCCACTTGGGTACTCAAAACTTCTAAAGATGTTGAGGTTTCGGGAAATCAATTGCTTTCAACCAAAGCGGTGCAGTCACTGGTGGTGCTATCGTATCCCCAATCATTGTGGCGAATTGAGCCATCCAAAATTGCGGCTTCGTTACAAAAACAGCCAGCGATCGCACATGCGAACGTGACTCGTCGCTTGTTTCCACCGGGATTGCTTGTCGAAGTCAAAGAGCGCATACCGGTTGCAATAGCCCAAAATCACGAACTAAAAGGAGATGTAAGTAAACAAACTACTCTCGGATTGCTTGACGCATCTGGCATGTTAATGCCTATGGAACTTTATACTCCAAATCAAGAAGGGATTCCCAGGCTGAAAGTAATTGGTTCAGTAGAACAATACCGAGGATTTTGGACGCAACTCTATCAAGTATTAAGTCAAAGTTCGGTCAAAATTACCGAAGTTAACTGCCAAGACCCAACAAATATAATTTTGAAAACCGAATTAGGTAAAGTACATTTAGGCGCACCGAGTCCACAATTACCCGACCAAATCAAAGTTCTTACCCAAATACGCGATTTACCCGCACAAGTTAATCCTAACCAAATCGAGTATATCGACCTCACAAATCCAGAATCGCCGTTACTACAAGTTTTAAATAGTACAAACGCACCAAAAAAACAGCGATTAACTCCTTAAAGCTGCCAGAATTGCTGGTTGTAAAAGTCTCAAACGCGGGTTCGGCTCAAACTGGGTTTTATATTGAGAAATGTGTTTATGACTATTGATTTTTCGAGCATTTGCACGAAAATTAGCGTTAACTTCTCACTAAAATAAGAGAACAAACATTAAACCTTTCGTTTGGGAGAAAAATATCAGGCTCATTGTTACCTTAGCATCTAGAGACGAGGTGCAAGATGTTAGACAATTTGAGGAGTGCATCCGTGGAAGAATTTTTCTCGCTTGCTTTCCTCTGTCCGGCTCAATATAATACTTTTCCTGGTTAATCAATCGATTTTTGATTACTTGTCAACTTCGAGTTAGGATACTTATCTAGCTTCACAGCTAGAACTTAAATGCAACCAGAGGTATTTTTGATAACTAGTACTTAACGGCTTTTTAAGCGGCAAGTTGATAAAAATCGTTTTTATTCAGTGTTGCAGGAGGTAGTATTTTAAAATTTATACCAGTAAAAAAGTATTTATAGATTAGAGAGAAAAAAATGTAAAATTAATGACAAATATTAACTCCCTGAAAAATTCGAGGTAATTAGTAGTACTGGAAGGATACGGAGCAAAAATAAAAACATTGAAGTCAAGATATTAATGTTTGGTTGAAGTTATACATATCAGTTTTAGGTAAATACTAGGTATACTTCTTTAGAATTAGCGTATTCCTACACCCAAGTCGCCTTCAAACGCGCAACCAGATACTTTGGCGTGTGTATTGCAGTTCGGTACACCTTAATCCTCAAAGGTTTGGAAGTGGTGGAAGCAAGACTGACTAGCCATCGGCAATGGCAATATGAAATCATAGTTGACTCTAGGTGAATAACACCTGAACAAGTCGTTTATCTACATTTTTGCAAATCCAATGACACTTGATAATAACCAAGGGCTAACCTATAAAAACTCCCAATCTCCAGGAGGACAGCAAGGCTTTACGCTTGCAAATAACTCCACCAATCCATTTAATAATTCTGGTTTTGGCTCGAATCATGACAGTAAAAAAGTTCCCTTTGAGGATACCCGCATCGGCGATATCGTTCCTGGTCGAGTCGCCAATATCAAAGTAATTGGTGTGGGTGGTGGTGGTAGCAATGCTGTTAACCGCATGATTGACTCGGATGTGGGTGGAGTTGAGTTTTGGTCAATTAATACCGATGCCCAAGCACTGACTTTGGCTGGCGCTCCCAGTCGGTTGCAAATCGGGCAGAAGCTCACACGCGGGTTGGGTGCGGGTGGTAATCCGGCAATCGGGCAAAAAGCCGCTGAAGAATCCCGCGACGAACTCGCAGCGGCGCTTGAAGGTGCCGATTTGGTCTTTATCACCGCAGGGATGGGTGGCGGTACGGGAACTGGTGCGGCTGCAATTGTGGCTGAAGTCGCTAAAGAAATGGGCGCATTAACGGTGGGTGTGGTGACGCGTCCGTTCGTGTTTGAAGGTCGTCGCCGCATCGGCCAAGCCGAACAAGGTATTGAAGGGTTGAAGAGTCGTGTAGACACGTTGATTATTATTCCTAACAATAAATTGTTGGAAGTGATCCCCGAACAAACCCCCATGCAAGAAGCGTTTCGTTATGCCGACGATGTATTGCGCCAGGGCGTGCAAGGTATCTCGGATATCATTACAATCCCCGGTTTGATTAACGTTGACTTTGCCGACGTGCGGGCAGTAATGGCAGATGCAGGTTCCGCATTGATGGGGATCGGCATTGGTTCGGGCAAATCACGCGCCCGCGAAGCTGCGATCGCAGCCATTTCCTCACCCTTACTCGAATGCTCGATTGAAGGGGCGAGGGGTGTTGTTTTTAACATTACTGGTGGTAGCGACCTGACTCTGCACGAAGTTAACGCTGCCGCTGAAACCATTTATGAAGTTGTCGATCCCAATGCCAATATTATTTTTGGTGCAGTTATCGACGACCGACTCCAAGGTGAAGTCCGCTTAACAGTGATTGCTACTGGCTTTACTGGCGAAGTCCAAGGCACGCAGCAACAAAGCGCTGCCAATCAACGCGCTGGACAGAACCAAGGACGACGACCAATGCCAGTGCAGCAACCGCCAACGACATCATCAAACCTACCAGAAAGAACACCAACCATAGAACCGAAAAAACCAGGACTCGATATTCCTGACTTTTTACAACGGAGACGAAAAGATCCTGGAAACTAGGAAAATTGCTTTCTTGCGATTTTAATTAAATTATTAGTACCAATGTACTGTAATGATACAAGGTTAGATGGCTGCTGTCAATTCCAGATATTTGATTCAGTTTTGGTGTTGCTACCGTAGTGTTCCTTGAATGCAATTACTAACAACGTTTTAAAAGGAGTAATTCCCAGTAATTCTGAGTATGAGTATAAATACCGTAGGGTATTAAATTAAAGTGATGAATCGGGTAAAAAATATAACGGGGCAGGGGTGCTAACAAGCGCCATAACCTGCTCCTATTAGCCCATGCAAATTTTTTTACATCAAGAAATTGTATTCAATTTGACCGGGCTGTAATTCAGTCGCGTTTGGATTCTTTTAATTTTGAATCGTTTCCACCCATTTAATTACCTGTTGACCGAGACGGATACCTTCAAAGCGGTCAATTTCACGGATACCAGTTGGACTAGTCACATTCACCTCAGTGAGATAGCCACCGATAACATCTATACCGACAAAAATTAAGCCGTCTTTTTTTAATGTTTGTGCAAGTTGCTGACAGATATCAAGCTCGCGTGGGGTAATTTCAGTTTTAGCGACAGTCCCACCCGCCGCCATATTGTTGCGAAATTCACCCGCCGCCGAAAGTCGATTTAAAGCACCAATGGGTTCGGAGTCAAGCAGGATAATTCGCTTGTCTCCATCTTTCGCTTCTGGTAAATACGTTTGTACCATTACGGGAATGCGACCTTGGAAAGTACTAAGTTCGACGATTGAGTTGAAATTGCGATCGCCTGCTTGCATGAATAAAATTCCTTCACCGGCTTTATTGCCCAGCGGTTTGAGTATTGCCGTACCCTTCGCTTCAACAAATTGCTGTATAATTCGTTTCTCGGCGGTAACAATAGTTTCTGGAATCGCTTCGGTAAATTGAAGGGCGTACATTTTTTCATTTGCTGCCCGTATACCGTTGGGATTATTTATAACCAAAGTTTTGCTTTGGTCGATGTAATCGAGAATGTAAGTTGCGTACAAATAAGCAGTATCAACAGGCGGGTCAGTCCGCATAAATACAGCATCCATTGTTTCTAGGCAACAATTGCTACTTTCGCCTAAAAAATGATACCAAGGATTTGCCGCTACCCAACGGTCATCCACCAATTCGATTGGATCGAGTTCGACTCGTTCGAGAACTGCCCAAGCTTTGCTATCAACTACGCTAAGTTGACTTGCCTGAGTTATCCAAACCTCATGTCCCAAAACACATGCAGCCTCCATCAAAGCCACAGTAGTATCGTGACAAGGGTCAAGCTTGTAGATAGGGTCGATAATAAAAGCTAATTTCACACGAACTGCCTCAATCGCTGGGAGATTCCCAAATTACTCACTTTTAATTATC
>CAXTCQ010000224.1:0-7449 GCA_964242965.1 uncultured Calothrix sp.
TTATTTTTTATTTTATTTTGTTTATTTGTTCTTGTTCTTGGGGGGGGGGGGGCCCCCCCCCCCCCCCCCCCCTACTGTATTTTATACAAATGCAAGCAGTTGTATATTAAGATCCCAAGAATGTACAAAAAACCGGATGAATGTGCAAGACAGTAAATAACTGGGTTTTGTATATTTAGGAGAAATATCTTAAAACTCCTATGACTTGGAATTTACCTGGCGCACCGTGGTTAATTGCTCACAAATCAATGTTACAAGTAAATCAACCTAGATTATTTACAATTTGTGGCAAAGATTATGTAGTTTGGAAAAATGCCAATAACGAAGTTTCCGGTTTAGAAAATATTTGTCCTCACAAAGGTGCAAAGCTTTCAGATGGTTGGATATGTCCAAGTACAAATACCATCGCTTGTCCATTCCATGCACTCGAATTTGATGTCGAAGGCAAAGCAATATTAGCAAATGAAAATATTTCTAAACCGCTAGTTAAACCATTACAATTACTTTTCCAAGGAGATTTTATTTGGACTTATGCTAATGAAGAACCAAAATTACCGATTCCAGATATATTAGAAAAATTATTGAGTCAATACAGATTTATAGGCAATACCAAAGAAGTCACCATCAAAGCACCATTTATTGACGCTTTAGAAATTAATCACGATTTGAATCACGCAAAAGCAACTCATAGAGAGCTTTTTAGAATTAATTCTACAAAAGTTGATGATTTTCAGGATAATGGCTACTTTTCTATATCGAAAATCCGCCACTTTTGTACAGAAAATACTCTCCAAGATTATTTGCAAAATTTGTCTTTACTATTTTCTCCCAAGATTGTGGAATTGGTTTTAGAAAACTACTTCCCTTATTTTGTAATTGTCTATACAGATACTCTAGCAGGAAAAGCAATACAAGTTTTTGCCATTTATCCAGAAACCGAAACAACTACCCGCACATTCATTCCCATCTTTGTAGAAAAATCTTTCGGTATCTTTAATCCAATTTTGGAGAAATCATTCATCAAAGCTACAGAAGAAGTTATTTATCAAGATAGGGGAATCTTAGAAAGTCTTTATCCTAGATTTGAAGCCAAAATTAGATTAGAAAATCAAGAACCCGTTCACTGGGTGCGTAAACATTACGATAGTTGGAATAAAAATAATTAAAGTTAAATAATGCATATAATTCATTGCAATCTTAAAAATCAAAGTGACCCTTTAAACTAAATCTCCGAGCCGCCGCGCACCATGAACAATACGTTCGATGCGAACCGAGCGTTCCTGCACGCGGAAGAGAATGAGGTAGTTTCCATGAACGGCCATTTGAAGTCCTGGGGCAAGGTCTTCCCGCCTTGTCCAAGCGTTCGGCATCTTCGCGACCCGATAACAGTGCGCTTCGATCTCCGCCAAGAACGAAAGTACTCTCTCGGGATTATCGCGTGCGATGTAATCTCCTATCTCTTCAAGGTCGAGTGCTGCTTGAGGTCAAAAGGAAAGCTCCATCACACCTCTTCTTGATTCGGTATTGCAGCATATTTTGCTCTCAAGCGAGAGAACACAAGTTCAGCGTCTACGCTCGGCCCGCTCGAAATACCCTCATTTACGAGACGTCGAAGCTCATCAAGCTCAAGTGCCTCTACCTTACGCTTGAGTTTCCAGCCTCGGAGCGCCTCACGAATGACCTCGCTTGCACTCGAATACTCTCCGCTCTCAACCGCCGCACGAACCACGGCGACCATCTCAGGCGGTAGCGCCACGCTAATTTTCTCTACCGTTGCCATAGAAAACCTCCATGAAAGGCTCCTTTTATGGTAGCAATTATTCCTACCGCAAGCAAGATCCTCCTTGAGAATAGTTTCACAAAGCAATGGAAAATAAAGATGATGCCGATGCCAGTTTGCTTGAGGCGAGAGCAATAAAATGGATAGGGAAGAAGCACTTACCTTAGCTAACGATGCTAAGAACTTGAGTAATCAAGGCTTATAGCTAATCCAGTAAGGAAAATATCGTGACAGTGCCGACAGTTTCTAAAACAACCAAAAATAGAGTGAGGTTTAGCAATGCTCGAACAAATGCATAAATAAGGCTAACAAAAAGTGCAAAAATTTAACAAGAAAACTCACTAAGCTGCTACGACCCCCACCTGGGGGTTCTGTGCCAGCGCTATTCACAAGTTTATTTATGTTTATATTAATTTTACGTTACGTAATCGACCAATATGGTTAAGAATCTTCTCAAAATTAGTCTTTACTAACCATATTTAATTATAAGTGTGGAACAATAAAAATATGATTCAGAAAATATCACTTCGTAAAGTTTTTTGTTAGCAAGCAAATTAGTTTAAAATTACACGGTCGTATTTCCTGGATTCTATTGGTATCTCTGGTTTTTCGACTTGAATACATTGGATGCATGTAAGCGCTATCTACAGCGTTAGGCAACGCCTATCGTATGGTTTACGCTTGCATATGTTGGTGCGTAAAATCCAAATTAATTGACAATTTTAATTAAACTTGAGGGGAACAATATGGCTACTCGTAACAGCTTAGTTAGCAATTTACAACAATCATTAAGAAAAGATTCGGTTGGTTGGGGTTCGCTCGCGCTTTGGATTGGAGGATTGATTGTAGTAGTGTCAATCATATCTGTCTTTTCTAACTGATAGCATTAATTAATAGCAGTGCATGAAGGATAAAGGATAAAAACAATCATCCCGAATCCTTCATGCAAAAAAATTATGCTGCTGCTAATTCAGATTCAGATTCAGATGCGGTTTCAACTGGTACACCGTCTTGAACAAGCGATCGCGGTTGTTCTTTACGCTGTAAGAGGTTTCCTGCAAATGCTAACATGGCGTTGGTTTTACGCTCACGCCATTCATCCACAAGCTTCTGCACCTGGATTTCAGGCATTCTCCGCATCATCGCTTCGTAAAGATATGCTGCATGTCCGGTTTCATCCTTAGCAATGCTCATCATACCCAGTTTTAAACTGCGTGCTGTCGCATCATCTTCGGGTAAAACCTTTGCCATGCGGGCAAAATCTCTACTCGCATCGAGTTCGAGAATATAAGTGCTACCCATGAATACATCCCAAGCAATGTTTTCTGGCTTGAGTTGTTCTTGGGTATAATCTGCAAAATACGATCCGAAAAATGGGCTGCGTTGTTGCTGCTTATTTTCGTCGGTATTTTTGGGTTGATTTCTAAAATCAATAACCTGTTTGTCGAGTTGTTTGAGTGCATGGGCAAAAATTTGCCCGTGTCGAGTTTCGTCAGCAGCATGTTTTGCCAGCTTCTCGGCTAACCAGGTGTCACCGTCAGAAGCTGCGCGTGAGCCTAGTTTGGTCAAAAATGGCACAGAACCAGATTCAGCTAGTTGAAACCCTGCAAGAACGTTTGGACGAGTTTTGATGTCGCGGATTTGGGCTGCGGAGTAGTACGCAGCTACACTTGAACCCGCTAAATGCATGAGATATGTGAGGAAGTTCACTTCGAGATTCGCCCTTTATTTATCAAAGGTTACTTTTCTTATCTTAATAGTTAATTTTTCTGAAGTGGGGTTCTAAATTTAGTTGTAAATCCTATGTACTGAGATTATAGTAGGTAGTTGTTGAGCATAAGTAATTAATGATGGTGCTTTGGAGTATCATCAAGCACTTCGTGCCAACCACATTTTTGACACAAACACCAAGCTTACTTGCACGAAAATGAAAACTAATCAATTTTTATTTGCAGTACTTTCTAGCACAATAACAACTGGCGTTTTAATTTCAAATGTTAGCACTGCTCAAGCATGTTATACAAAAGGGGTATTAAATTATTTGAATACACCAAATAATGTAAATAATATCAAAATAGTTACTGGAACAGCAGTATTGAGCGGTTTAATTGTTGGTGGAGTCTTTTCATATCGTCGTAAACGTCAAATTAAAGATTCTAGAAATAAAGCTGCTATTTACCAAGCTTTAGAATTTCCTTCACATTTGACAAAAACGAAAAAATAGATTTCGATTACCAAAAGTAGGTTGAATCTTGACCTATTCTTTTCAATTTTATTTTGTCAATGCAACTGCCTTTAATTGTATTCACAATTAGAGGCTTTTTTTTATTCTTGACTGTTCTCGGAGGATAAAATAATAAACCACATAGACGCGTTCGCCCAAGGCAAAGTTGCCGTAAGCGAAGCGCTGCCGTAAGGCTAGGCTAGCGGCTTGCCGCAGGCTAGGACACAAAGGTCACAAAGTTAAGAGGATTTAAGAGATTTGCGTAAGTTCTACATGAGAACGGTTACTTATTTTTAATCGTTAAAGGGATGTCACAATTTTAGCAAAACTGCGTCAACTTGCGTTGAATTTTGGTAATATCGTCCACAGGTCTTATTTGGTAATTTGGGATGAATAGGTTAAGTACAAGACCGCAATGGCAACATATACGTCGTATTCAGATGTCCAACTTCAAAAAAGCTTCTGTTTTAGTAGTAGTTTTTCTTGTAATTACTACTGGATGTACATTTTTGCAACCAAAAAATCCGATAACTAACGTTCATTTAACTTTAGGAAATCCAAGTAATGCGACTAGTAGTGATGCCAATAATTACTTGATTATCAAAAAACAGTATGCACTCTCTTACAACCGAGATAAAGGGATACCCAACTGGGTTAGCTGGCAGTTAAATAATTCGTGGTTGGGTGAAGCACCGCGTTCTAATAATTTTAGACCCGATACACTTCCTGAAGGCTGGTATCGCGTTACACCTAGTGACTATACCCGCAGCGGTTACGATAAAGGACATATGACTCCTTCCGCAGACCGTACTGATAGTGTAGAAGATAATGCTGCTACTTTTTTAATGACAAACATTATTCCTCAAGCACCAGATAATAACCAAGGTTACTGGGCAGATTTAGAAAATTATGGTAGAAAGTTAGTTGCTGAGGGAAAAGAGTTATACATTATATCGGGTGGATACGGTCAAAAAGAAACAATTGCTAAGGGTAAAGTATCGGTTCCCAACCGAGTTTTTAAGATTATTGTAGTAACTGAACCTGGAAAAGGGATAAATGGTGTTAATGACTCCACAAGAATAATTGCTGTCGATACTCCTAATATTAATGGTAATAAAGAAGGTAGTTGGATTCAATATATTACTTCGGTCGATGCAATTGAGTCAAAGACTGGTTACGATTTTATATCTAATGTCAAACCGTCTGTTCAAAATGCAATTGAGTCAAAAATTGATAAACTTGTAATTAATAAAGTACCGACTCGATAATTAAGTTTCAATGACTTTGGTTGATAGTCCAGCAAAGTCACCGCTTGGTGTTTTCCCAATAATGTAAGCATCAATTTCAATATCACCAACTCGTGCAACTTTTAAATCGGTGAGATTCTCTTTGATAACTTTGACAAGATTTTGATATTTCTTGACTGTTTCTCTGTCTTCAGGACTATGCCAGTCTTGTTCGGTAGTTGCGATCGCAAAAAATGAGTCAACATCAATAAACTCAACAGGTGTATCTTGGTGTCTAGCTTTTTGTAAAATCAATTTAGGTTTAATATCTTTTTGATTATCCTCAGCTTCCCAAAAGAATATTTCGAAAGGATATTCTGACTCACTCATAAATAGTAAGTCTTTAGATGCTTGTTTAAGCCTATCAAGCAAATTTGAGGGATTGTTAGACTGGTTTGTACTCAAGTTTCTATTAGTAAATTAAGAATTATTAACCAAGCCGCAATCATTTTATCAATTTTTGTTCCTGATTTAACCTTACTTGATAAAAATACACATCAAAACTCAAAATATCTTCTTCTCTTAACTCTGTGTCGCGCCAGGTGCTACAACGGGGGGAACCCCCGCAACGCACTGGCTTCTCTGTGTCTCTGTGGTATTTTACGTACAAGATTTAATACAGGCAAAATACTTATCTTTTTCTAACCGGGTTCATTGACTTTTCTAACCAGTTAAAAGCTTGGGAAGAAAGTAGCGTTAAACATAGATAAATTATTGCAACACCCGCGTAAATTTCAAAAGAACGATAATTTTCGGCAACTATTAATTGTCCCTTGCGAAATAATTCTTCAAACCCGATAATTGCAACTAAACTAGTATCTTTAAGCATACTGATAAACTCATTACCCAACGGTGGTAACATTCGTCGAAACGCTTGCGGGAATATAACAAAGCGCATAGTTTGTACCGGACTCAAACCTAGTGATTGTGCTGCTTCCGATTGCCCCGTTTCGATTGATTGGATACCACCGCGAACAATTTCGGCAATATAAGCAGCACTATTTAAAGTTAATGCCGTCACGGCAGCGACGAAACGATTTAAACTGAAATTTAAGCCTAAACTCTGAATTAGTGCGGGAATACCAAAGTAAATCATAAAAATTTGGACTAGCAAAGGTGTACCGCGAAAGAAATCAACATATATCCTCGCAATCCAGCGCAAGGGTGTAAGATGGGAAAGTCGAATAATTCCAATTAAAGAACCGCTAATTAAACCCAAAAATACTGAAAATACTGTTAGTTGTAGCGTGACTAATGCACCTTGTAACAGAATGGGAAGCGACTGAAAAATGGCGTTAATCGAATTAGCGATGGTCGAAGACCGCTCATAAAGGAGCATCGCATTACCGCTATTATCACTACTATTAGTAAATGCTAGTTCAGGTAATGTCGGTGGTGTTCCTTTAAACCATTTTTGATAAATTTGTGCATAAGTACCATTTTTAAGAATTTCCCCTAACCCCTGATTTATCAAAACTACATTTGGCGAGTTTTTTGGGGTTGGAATTCCGTAATATTCTTCAGTTAATAATTGCTGCGTTACCTTGATACCCGGAAGATTCCCAGAATTGATTGCATAGGCAATTACTGGTGCATCTCCAATTATCGCATCAACATTACCATTCACCAATTCTTGCAGTGCTGTTGGTGTCGAATCAAAAGTCCGAATTTGTGCTGCGTTTGCTTCCTTCACTTTTGCAGCACCAGTTGTACCAATTTGAACAGCAATCTTCTTATTTCTTAACTTATCAAAACTTGTAATTTCTTGATTGCTTGACTTGATTGCGATCGCCAGCCCCGATTTAAAATAAGGACGTGAAAATGTAACCGTTTTTGCCCTTTCTTCAGTAATAGTCATCGAACTAATTGCCACATCAAGCGTCTTTGCCTGCAAAGCTGGAATCAAGCCATCAAACGGCACAGTTTGAAAATTAATCTTAAAATTACCAGCATTGGCAATAGCATTCATTAAATCGATCGAAAAACCCTGCAATTCACCGTTTTTTCCCTGAAACTCCATCGGAGCATAAGCAGGTTCGATACCAACACGTAAATTCCCTCCACCCCCACCCGACTCGCAACCATTCAACACCAACAAACAACACAAACAACTAATTACCCAGCGAACAAAATCTCTCTTCATTCTTTTGCTTTGCCTC
>CAXTCQ010000224.1:7549-13998 GCA_964242965.1 uncultured Calothrix sp.
TCTTGTAGTGGCAACAGCTTATCACTTACTTTGTTTTTTAAGAGGATTAAGCGATCGCTCCCAGCGACTAAACGCTTGGGAAAAAAACAGCGTCAGGAATAAATAAATCAAAGCGACGGTGGCATAAATCTCAAACGAACGATAGTTTTCTGCTACAATCAGCTGCCCCTTGCGGAACAACTCTTCAAAGCCGATGACAGCAACTAAGCTAGTGTCTTTAAGCAGGCTAATGAACTGATTGCCAAGTGGTGGTAACATCCGCCGAAGGGCTTGAGGAAAAATTACATAGCGCATCGTTTGCACTGAACTCAAGCCCAGCGATTGTCCGGCTTCTGCTTGCCCCGGCTCAATTGATTGAATACCTGCGCGGACAATTTCCGCAATGTAAGCAGCACTATTGAGACTTAATGCAATCACCGCTGCCACCAGACGATTTAAGGTAAAGGTGAAACCAAAATTTTGGGTAAAAGCAGGGAACCCAAAGTAAATCATAAAAATCTGTACCAGCAATGGTGTTCCCCGAAAGAAATCCACATATGCTCTAGCACAAAAGGATAAAAGTGCAATAGGAGAAAGCCGAACAATGCCAATTAGTAAACCCCCGACTATTCCCAGCAATACTGAGAGTGCAGTGAGTTCAAGAGTTACCAAAGCCCCAGCTAACAAAGTGGGTAGCGACTTCAAAATAATGCTTAGTGAGGTAAATAACTGGGATACGCCTTTTTCAGGAATCTGGTTTTCAATGGGCGAATTTTCAGGTAATTGTGGCGGTTGGATACCAAACCACTTTTGGTAAATTTTTGCATAAGTGCCATTTTTCAGCACCGTTGCCAGACCTTGGTTAATTAGATTTAGGTTAGGCGATCCTTTAGGTGTGGGAAAGCCATAAAATTCTTCTGTCAGCAAACTGCTGACTACTTTGAGTCGCTTCAGGTCGCCACTTTTTATACCGTATAAGATAACGACTTGATCGTTAAGAACGGCATCAACGTTACCGTTGAGTAATGCCTGAAGGGTTAAAGGTGAATCATTAAAAGTGCGAATTTCCGTGGCAATACTTTTAGCCTTTAGTGCGCCGGTCGTTCCAATTTGCACGCCAATAATCTTGTTTTTAAGACTGTCGAAATTGGTAATATTTTGATTGTCTGTGCGGGTGGCGATTGCTACGCCTGATTTGAAGTAAGGACGCGAGAAGGAAATTGTCTTCACCCGTTCAGCAGTAATTGTCATTGCCGCAACTGCCGCATCTACAGTTTGCGTCTGCAATGCGGGGATTATACCAGCAAAGGGCATATTCTGATACTTAACTTTAAAGCCAGCAGATTGCGCGATCGCGTTCATCAAGTCAATGTCAAAGCCTTGTAATTCACCAGTTGCAGATTGAAACTCGAAAGGCGGAAACGTTGGTTCTGTGGCAACTGTAAGTGTTTTACCAGCAGTGGAACCGTTTGTGAAACTACAACCTGAAAGCAGAAATAGGCAGCTTAAGCCAAGAACTAGCCAACGAATAACAGTCAATCGAGCCATATTTTTTAGACTTTTCTTATCTCTCCGTTTCATTTCAAGGATAATTGCTTATTTTTTCAGGTGATGAATTTCCAGAGAAAAAATTGTGTATAAAAAAATTAAGTTAAGGAAACCGAGTTTTTGACTAGTTAAGCATGATTACTGCGATCGCGCTAGCGACTCCGAAAGAGTATCACTTTTCTTAACTCATATCTTGCTTCTGTACGTATAAATTTTTATTAACAGGTTTTAAAGTCACTAATTTAACATCAAACCATGATACTCCAATAGCCTTCTTTTAGAGAAATTAGACTATTAGACAAAGACTTATAGTCCCTGGCAGACGAAAGGGCAGTCGATGAATCTACAAATACTTAGTCTTTTTTATGCTTTATAATTTAAATAGTGCAAGATGTCAGTTAGCTCACATATTAGGGAGAAGCAATAAATGTCCAACTTGCCATATATGTTCCAGCAAACTTACTTGAGTAGTCAGTAGAGGCATCCTGAACAAACCAATCAGGAATCACTTTTTGCTGTGCAATTTTTTTTTCCAAGCCGATCTGTAGGGAGATATTCTCATAAACAATCTTTGCCTTTGTCGTTTCCAGCATTTTTTCTACTAACTTTTGTAGCCATTCCGCTCGAACAAACAGACTATGATCTGCATGGTTGCCATAATTAAATCCTACAATTATGATTAGATATCCTTTGTCGCTTATTATCTTGTCTAGACAAAATTGAATGATTTCCTGCTCATCTTTATGTTGTTGACTTTCCTTATCAACCGTATGATATATCATCCCACATAACACCACTGCATCAAACTTTTTATTTTCTGTAGCAAGTTTCCGCAGAAATACCCATAAGTCTTGGCAGACAAAGGTTCTGTTAGGGTATAACTTTAAACAGTGTTCAATTGAGTATTTGCTATGATCTACCCCAACGTAGTCGCATCGAGAAGGTAGATATTTAAGCAAAGCTCCATTCCCACACCCTAGATCCAACAAAGAGAATGACCAATATTTAAAAGCATCCTTGATAAAATGAGTTGGTAGTGTATAGCGGGTAGCATTTTCCGGCTGTTCCAAGTAGGAATAGTAGTCTGATTGAAAACGTTCTTCTTCAGACATTTTGCGTTCAGGGTAATTATCTTCCATATTCTCAGGATGTCAAATCAATGGTGTGAAGAGCGAAAACTTGTAAACTACCTTACAAGTAAGGTTTTAGTGGTGTGTATTCTCGTCTGCTTAACTATTTTACAAGTAATGCTACTTATTTAATCCTGCATCTCGTGGTATATGTGAAACGAGAGCAATTCACATAAAATGCCAGAATCTACCCCCGCAATTATTTTTGAAAATGTAGAAAAGAACTTTGGAACGCTCAAAGTCCTCAAAGGAATCAGCGGTACAATTAATCGTAGTGAAGTTATCGCTATTATCGGTTCTTCTGGTTGTGGTAAAAGTACTCTGTTACGTTGCTTCAATCGTCTCGAAACCATCAATGCGGGTAAACTAACCGTCAATAGTATAGATTTATCCCAACCGCAACTCTCACAAACTCAACTACGTCGCTTGCGAACCCAAGTTGGGATGGTTTTCCAGCAATTTAATCTGTTTCCGCACTTAAGCGTTTTAGAAAATTTGACACTAGCACAGCGCCAAGTCCTGGGAAAAACTCCGCAAGAAAGTGCCCAACTTGCTGGACTTTATCTCGAAAAAGTTGGGTTATTTGGTAAAGCTTCTGCATATCCCGAACAGCTTTCTGGAGGACAAAAGCAGCGCGTTGCAATTGCCCGCAGTTTGTGCATGAACCCGCAAATCATACTTTTCGACGAACCTACTAGCGCTTTAGACCCCGAACTTGTAGGTGAAGTGCTACAAGTCATGCAGCAACTAGCTGCTGAAGGTATGACAATGGTCGTTGTTACCCACGAAATGCAATTTGCCCGCGAAGTCGCCCATCGAGTATTATTTATGGATAGCGGTGCGATCGCAGAACAAGGTTCTCCAAATGAAGTTATCAATCATCCAAAAACTGAACGATTACAAACCTTTTTAAGTCGGCTTAATAAATAAACAGGAAGTTCTCTTCACAAATATTCACTTAAAAAATCATACGAATCTTCGTCCCAAGATGGTTCGGGATGAAGCATACTTAATTTATTGATAACATCCGCTTCAATTTCATCGCTATCTTTTCTGTCAAATAACGATGCGATTTCCTTCCAATCACGTTCTTTCAAGGGTGCTAGAGGTGCTGCGTGCCCGTATCCTTCTTGATTAAATAAGCTATTAATATGCTTTTGATTTAAATTGTGCGGAAAATTATTAATCACAATGTATAAAAAGTATATAAGCAGTGTTCGAGCTTTGACAATTGCAATTTAAATAAACTACTGTTCGTCAAATATAGTTGTACTTATTACATAAATACTAACTTAATGGGCTAGAAACCGGAAAATTATTTTTTCGGAGAATTTATATATTGGTTATTTTCGATTTCTCAAAAGTTTAAGATTATTTTTAGAATTAAAGTTTATTTCCAGAACCTTTTGATAGTAATAAATCGTTAGAATAGAGCAAACTCTTATTGGTCTTTGGTAAGGGTTTAAGTATATAAACATGTCATAAATACTTTAACTTATTCCCACTCACTTTTTTAGGAAGTTTGAATTGATTTTAATTTGAGCAAATGGGGCTTAAAAACCGATCCGTTTTTCTTCGCCAATGGAAAGCTAGTTGGGTCAGAATCCCCACAAAGTATCCTTTTTCCTTCTTCAAAAGATTGTGGATGGTGATACCGACTCGATTAGATCGACTCCAAAGACTTCCGCAAAGCAATATACTATTTGCAGACGCACGCGATCGCAACTTATGTCGGGTATCCATTCGGCTAAACTAGCAACTGACAAGTCAGCAATACCACAGGGAACAATTTGCTCAAACCCTTTCATATCGGGACAAACGTTTAAAGCAAATCCGTGCATAGTAATCCAACGCTTAACTTTAATCCCAATTGCTGCAACTTTTCGTCCCTCTAGCCAAACCCCTGTCAATCCAGGAATGCGCTTCCCTTCAAGTCCATAAATTTGAAGTACTCTAATTAGTACCTCTTCCAATTGGCGTAAGTACCAATGTAAATCCTGACGGTAACGATGTAAATTCAAGATTGGATACCCTACCACTTGTCCGGGACAGTGGTATGTGACTTCACCACCCCGTTCAACACGATATAACTCATAGTCGCTATATTCTGGGTCAAATTTAAGGTATTCGGCGTTAGCTCCCTGTCCTAAAGTATAAACGGGTGGATGCTCGGCCAAGATTAATACATCTTCTAAATTTGGGTTGTTGATTCGTTCTTGTAGAAGACTGCGCTGCCAATTCAAAGCATCTAAATATGGCATCAATCCTTGGTTATATAACGAACAAAAATATTTACGATAACTCTTACTGTAAACCATAGCAAAAATTAACTATATTAATCCAATTAATCCGAAAAAAGTATTTCAAGTTACAACGTTGTAAACGAAAAATGTCAAGCAGTGCAAATGATTGTAAAGGAAAGTCAACAAAAGCGGTTTTAGAAAATACAAAGTGTTATTTTTAAGATATAAATTCAATGGTAATGGTACTCGGAGGATTTCTCTGCCACATACATCACGCCAATAAATAAAAAACGAATGCACTGGCTGATAATGCACAATTAATTATGTAAGCCATATTGAATAAAACTGCCAAGAATATTTAATTTGCGATCGGTTTTCTATAGAATTAAATCTATAGGATTGGAAGCGAGTCACTAGGTTCGAGCAATAACAGAGCCTTATTTGTCCTATCGGCTTGGGCAATTATGGATATTCTGCAAATGGCGCAGAACTTAATATCCAAAAAAGATGTGCTTGGTACTTAATGAAACTTCATCTGGTGGGCGATTAGGTGTAAAACAGCATTTGCAATTGGTTCTTAATTTATTCTGGCAGCGAGAAACCTTGCTGCAAGGCATCAATTACTTCAACTTAGCTCAAATATTGCGCGGGAGAGTATACATGAAGCTTGTCATCCACGGCAAAAATATCGAAATTACTGATGCAATCCGAGAATATGTGCATCAAAAAATTGAGAAAGCTGTCAGCCACTTCCAGAATATTACAAATGAAGTGGATGTCCATTTAAGCGTAGCTCGCAATCCCCGGATTAATCCCAGACAAGCGGCGGAAGTGACGATTTACGCGAATAAGAACGTCATCCGTGCCGAGGAAAGTAGTGATAATCTATATGCAAGCATCGATCTAGTTGCAGATAAAATTGCACGTCAACTCAGAAAATACAAAGAACGACTCCAAAATAAGAAAACTCAAGGTCAAGATGACGAAGAAGTTCTTGTTGAAAATCCGACAGTAGTCGGAGATTTAATCGGCGATCGCACTCCCGAACTTCCCGAAGAGGTAGTTCGCACTAAATATTTTGCCATGCCTCCCATGACTATTGCAGAAGCTTTAGAACACCTACAAATGGTAGGACATGACTTTTACATGTTCAATAACATTGAAACTGGAGAAATAAACGTTATTTACGAACGCAATCACGGGGGATATGGCGTACTACAACCCCGCAATAACAACAACGGTAACGCTCAAGCCAACGGTAATAGTAAAAATGGCAAAGGCGATCGCTCGCATATCATCATGCCAGAGAAAGTACATAAGTAGAGGTTAGCGCAACATCGGTCATAACATCGAAGAATTTCAATAAACCCGCCCTAAATTATTTTTTACGAGCGGGTTCATGCGGAGTAAACGTGAATTTATCCACGTTCTTAAAAAATCTCTCCGGAAAAAATGTAGAGACGCGAAATTTCGCGTCTCTACAAGGATTTTGGGTAATGTATAGTTTATCTCTCGTGCAGGAACTATACATAATTCATTTTTGGAGAGG
>CAXTCQ010000225.1:0-13859 GCA_964242965.1 uncultured Calothrix sp.
ACTTAACGACAAGTCGAGATTCTTCACTCCACTTCGTTACGTTCAGAATGACAAAATTATACTTACCGAACTTTTGAAACATCTTCTTAGAGTATATCTGAGAAGCCTTTTAATGTCATGCTGAATGGAGCGAAGCGTAATGAAGCATCTCAGAAACTTAACGGCAAGTCGAGATTCTTCACTCCACTTCGTTACGTTCAGAATGACAAAGCTACACTTACCGAACTTTTGAAACATCTTCTTAGAGTATATCTGAGAAGCCTTTTAATGTCATGCTGAATGGAGCGAAGCGTAATGAAGCATCTCGTAAACTTAACGACAAGTCGAGATTCTTCACTCCACTTCGTTACATTCAGAATGACAAAGCTACACTTACCAAACTTTTGAAACATTCTCTTAAGTTTACTCTTCAATTATCTTTTTAATTTGGGTTGCAAGTTCATCTGTAAGCGTCGCAGTCATTAATAAAAACGGTGAAATTCCTTTAACTTGCTGCAATACTTTTAAAACAGTAGTAAAAGACCTATCCGGATCGAGTAAATGCAATTCATCAAACACCAAATACGATGCAAAAATTGCTCCAGCATTTACATTTGCAGAACCGCGACCGACCGAATAAGGTATATTTAAAAAGCTGCTCAACATCTGGTCAATAGTACAAAAAATAATATCACCCTCAAAACGCGGGTCTTCGGGGTTTTCACCTGTTTGCAAAGTAACAACTATCAGATAAGGTAATTGATGAACCTGCGACCAGCGGTCAATTAAAATTTCTGCCCTTTGACGCAAACTGTTGGCAAGGGTACGCAGGGGTACAACGTAGATTAGCTTATTGGGAAAGTCGAGATTGAGAGCTTTGGCAAAAAGAAAGGGTGCGATCGCGGTTTCAGTTTTCCCCGAACCAGTAGGTGCGCGAAGGATAGTATCTTGACGGTTGAGAATGCGGGTGATGGTTTGGGTTTGGAAGTTATGGGGTTGATGGGTGGTAAGGGTGTGGAAAAATTGAGGGATGACGGATTGGAACTTGTCTGTCATAGGGATGCTAAGTAAGCTGTCGAGCATATAAGAATACATGTATTAGATGAAAGTCCTGTAGTCGGAAAGGCATCTTACCTGTCCGATCTATACCAACACTGCTCGGTTAAAGATTTAGATCCCCCCAACCCCCCTTTCCAAGGGGGGCTAAAAGCCTTTTAAAGTCCCCCTTGGAAAGGGTCGAGACTTTCTGCGATCGCGGCATTAATAATTTCGGGGGCTAAAAGCCTTTTAAAGTCCCCCTTCCCAAGGGGGATTTAGGGGGATCGATTTTGGGAAAACATCAAAACCTACATAGTATTACGATCTATACGGTTTAAAAGTGTATTAACTTATTAATAAATTAGACAGCTACTAAATTATTTAGCTGTGATTCAGACTGTTGAAAGATATAATTAACGGCAGCAAATATTTGGTCTAAATTTTGAATTGTGTAAATATTGATATTTGTAGTAAAGTTTTTTTCCTCTAACTTGCCAAATTGCCAAGTTTTTCCATTTGAAACGATACCAAATATAGTTACATAAATTTCGCCATTTAGCCTCTGAGCCGCGATCATTTCAGCTAAACATTGTGCCCAACCAGCTTCAAAATTATCTTGTTTAGCTTCCACTAAAATAAAATATGGTTTATCAAAAACTACCTTTCCTAAAGGCGACCTACGTGCCAGAATATACTCAGGAAAACCTGATAATTTCTCGTTATAGTTAAGAGATTGGTGGCTCCATAAAGTAAACTTACTGGTGTAGCGTTTCCAAACTTCTTTTAAAACTGGATATATCAAATTTTCACAGATGGCAAACTCGGAATTATAAACAACTCCTTCCCGCATCACAAATTCTAAGTCATCCCGGAAGTAATCAGGAATTTCAAATTCAGCTAACCCCATAAAATTCAATTCAGTATAGGTAACTTGAAATTCTTTCAGAACCTCGCTAATAGTTTTGTAACTGCTAAAAGCCATTGTATTGAACCTCCAAAAAGCAAACTGCTCCAATGCTATATTATCGTAGCTGTACTTCGTCGGGTATGACGCGGTTTCTATTTTCCCGGAACCCGTGAGGATATCTTGACGGTTGAGAATGCGATCGCTTGAGTTTGGAAGTTATGGGGATGGTGGGTGGTGAGAGTATGGAAAAGGTGGGGAATTATAATTTGAGTTGCGTTACTCATAATATTTAATATTTTTGATGCTACCGTCATCTTTTAAAGCTGTAATTTTGACTTTGACATTTTGTTCTTCCTCCAAAAATTGTGATTGTTTATGCTCTTTTGTGGTTTTTTTAGTTCCATCTGGTAATTGATAGGTAACTTCAACTCCTTTTATGTTGGAAACCGTTGCATCTAAAACCTGACCTTCTGTAAATTTTGGGGAATCTTTTTTTAGTTTTGGTAGGTTTCCATTAGTATTACTGCGAAACCTTCGTTTATCTTGTTCTGGAACACCCATTACTTGAAATGGAGTTGGAAGTACTGGACGATTTACGTATTCTTTCGCATCAATAGTCATGTAGCGAGTATCATTTGCTGAAAGTTGGTTATCGCACTGCAACATCAACAACAGCATTTGGATACGAGGTATTTCGTCTAATTTGGTAGCGTTGTATCCTTCTGGATGATCATCTGGATGAATATTATCGGTAATATATTTTTCAAAAGCGTTAATACAAGCTTCAGATTTTGATGTGGTATCGCTCTGATTTTCTTCTCCTGTTAACCACTGAGTATTATTAAATAGTTTGGAGTAACGTTCTTGACGAGCATTCAAAAACAACTCATGCTCAATTTTAACACCACCCATCCCCAAAGGCTTACCCATACCCAGCGATAGACAATATTTAGGGTCTGCGGCTATCTTTAATATCCACAGTATTGCACCTAATTCAATATCGCTGAGATTTTGAAAATTGATATTAAAAGTAAATGATACACCTGCCTTTATGGGTTTTATTTTAGTGATTTGAGTTCCAGTTGCACTATCACCACCAGGATGTTCAATATTAGGATTACTCCCCTTATGCCAATATAGTTTATGACCGCGAATTATTGTTTTATCTTCCTCTTTCTGAGGTGAATAATGTCCAAGATTTTCCTTTTCTGTCCCGATCTGAGTTAAATAATGTTGAAATGTTGTTGGCTTTGGACTACCTAAAATTTTCGGTGTCAGAGTTTTCTCAAAATCTCCTTGATACCAAACATTTGCTGAATGGGTGCAAACTGCATCACTAAAAAAAATTCTTCCTGCACGAGATTCCTTTCTGTTTTCTCCACCAACGTATCCAAAAATAGCTTCAGCGATATCAGTTTTAGAGCGATCGCGTAAAGTTTCGGGAATTAAATCATAGGGAGATAAATCATAAGGCAAACGGAACATTTGCGCTCTACCTAAAAAACGAATTGTTGTTTCATCCTCATTTAATAGGAAAAAAACAGGTTCTCCATCTCGAAGATGCCCATCCTTTTCACGGCTTTGATTAGGTCTACTTTTTGGAAAAGCATCTTCTTGCCACTTTGTTATTTGGTCGTCATCATGAAAACGTCTAATAACTTCTTCATTAACTTGATATTCTTTCAAATTTTCATTTAAAAACACAAATTCTAAATGCTTGTGTTGCATGTCACCAGTAATCACTAATTTTCCTGGCGAAAAACCTGTAGTTGCTTCATAACTTGCTTGATGTACTTTACGAAAACGTAAATAAAGGTCGGGATGACGTTGTTTCCCTTTGCTATTTACTTGACGCTTAAAAAAATAATTTGTCTCTCGTGAATCAACTTGAACATAAATAGTTTTATTTTGATAGTCCCAACTTGGCGTTTTTCCTGCACCACTACCTTGGTAAAGCGTTTTATTCGGAAGGTTTGGCTTATTTACTAAGCTTGGAATAACTTTATTACTAGGACTTCTATCAATACGTCCATAATTGCATTCTTCAATTATATAAACATTATTACTTTTCCTTCTTATAAACCCAGCATGAACCTTAGAGCGATAACAAGGAATCTTTTTACCTGAATTATGAGGATGTACTAATTCTGATTCTTCAATGAAGTTAGAAGCATATATTTCTTTGAGAGCTTTATCTCCTAAAGAACGATAAAAAGGCTTTCTATTAGTAACTTTTGTAATTTTGCTAAAACTGATAATTTCAATAAGGCTTCGAGTCATTCCTCGCAAACTACTACCAGGAAGTACAGGTTTTAAATGTTTAAATTCTGGCTGAGTATAGAAAAAATTAGGTAAATCTTTCGATTCTGTACTACATTTAAATTCTTCTTTAGTTAACCCACAGCGAATATATAAAGGAGATTTAGTCGTGAGCGTGCAATTAATTCTACCCGTATAGTGATTTTCGGAATAAACATTCTGCTGGGGAAAATCTTCTTCTTTAACCTCAACTATGGCATTTGGTAACTCTACAAAATTATAAGGTGCTACAGCAATACGATTACAATCGCTAATTACTTTAATATGTCTTGGATTCATGATTTAATTTCCTTGGCAGTTAGATTCACCAAACGACTAAGATAAATACGTGCAACACCAGCGCGATCGTAATCAATATAATGATTTACTTGCAAACGAACTGGATTTTTTAATTTCCCATCTTTTTCTAGTTCAATATCGGTAAAAGGTACAGCGTGTTTGAGTCCTTGTTTGCCATCCCAAAGTAAAGTAAAACCTTCTTGTTCGCGTTTATCACCATGCGTACCCCAAAGTATTTGATATTCGTAAATATATTCTTTTTTATTCAGATGCTCATCTTCAACCACACGAGCTTTAAAACCATCATCTGTTTGCCAAATCATCATCTCAGAACTTTCGCCAAAAATACGACATTGCTGTAATGTCAATTTACGTAATCTAGCAAATTCAGAAAACATACTATCTGCTGTTATCAAATTTCCATCTTGGAATTTACCCCAAATAACACCATCTTCAGCATGTGCTAATAAAAATTTTAATTTGTACTTACTCGCTTGTTCTTTCAGCCATTTTTCCAGGTTAAAATTAGCTGAAATTTCTAAAATTTTACATTTTGGTTTATTCAATTTTTTACCTCCTGATGTAAAGCTAAAGCAGTAACAAAATTTTGTAAATATTCAGGATTATCTATAATCAAAGACTTATCGTTGGAATTTTGTGAAATTATCCAGGTTTTCTCTCCATGTTTAATAATTGCTTCTTTACCCTGTAATTTTCCTCGTCCAATACTACTGGTTCCACCTACAGTTAAATCACCAGTCCATAAATCTTTGAGCAATAAAAGTAGTAACCCAATTTCATACTTTTCTGGTTGACGCAATTGAAGCGTGATTTCTAAATTTGTTTTATCATTTCCAAAAATAGGTTGCTCGTTAAATAATGCTCCATGTAAAGCACCACCTGTAAATCTATCGATCGCAATCCTATTTTGTACTAAATCTGTGGTGTCATTAATTTCAACTTCATCGACAATTAAACGACTAGCTTTCGCTTCTTTTGTATTTTTATCAGTGAAACCAAACATCTTGTTAATAATATTTGTATCTTTCTTGAGAGTATTAACTATCCTCTCTGCACGGTGTCGCAATACACCCGCTAAACTTGTACCAGATAATATTGATTTCAACTCACCATTACGTCGAGATTTAAGGTGTACGACATCGGGTGCTTTGTCTGTAGAAGCTTGCCCGGAACGAATTAACAAAGGACTTGCGAGGGTAAATTTAGCTTGGATAGTAATGCGATCGCGGCAGTCACTCCCTACAAAAGTATCATATTTATCTTCTCCATCCACAGATATACTCAAAGCATCAGTAATTGAGTCATATGTAGAATATTCGGTTAATAAACCGCTTGTCCAATGAGGGAAATTTAACCATTTTATGCGTTGTTCGTTTTCTCGTAAATCAAATTGCCATGCTTGCCATTTTTCCACATGACAGCGACCAAACCCTCGTCGCTTTTTCATACCGATGGAAATTTCACCTTTTTCTAATCCTTGAAGAACAATTACTAATTCTCTGATTAATTGCTCTTTGTTGTTTTCTATCAATAATTCACAGTAAATGTCAAACTTTGTTCCAGCTTCTAATAACTCTAAATCATATTTTGCCCCCTCCTCAGCAGTTTTGGTAATACTATTAATTTTAACTCCATCTCGCAATTCAACTCTAATTTTTTCGCAACTTAGAGCATCGTTAACAATTAATGGACTTTGCTCACCTTCTTCTTCACTGCGTTGTCCACCAAATAATAAGGATGATTCTATTGCAGAATATCCACTTTGATAATCTCGTAAATAATTCCGTAACGCACCAGCAATTGATGAACCCATTAGCAAAGCTTTTTCTTCAATGCTGTCTCGTAAAATAATTAAATCTACATCACCATCAACCTCACCGCTTACTAAACAAGTTGGTGTATCTAAAACTAAAGTACCTTTGACTATTATCCGTTCGCTAATGTAACGTTGATTGCGCTTTTCTAGGCGTTTATTTAGATATTCATTAATCATTATTTTCTCTCCTTCATTGCCTTTTTAGCAACTGCCATAATTAAGCGTAATGTATATTTATTAGCTAGTTCATGATTAAAAGTACTTTCGACATTACTAATCTTGGCTGTTAATTCCTGTTTGTTGCTAATCCATGATTTGGGATTATTTAACCATATTTGTAACTTCTGCTTAAACGATTCGTTACCAATTTTAGCTCGTTCAAATTGTCCGCTAGCATTAGATGGTAAGTTATTTAGTAGCTCCAGAACTAAACCACAGTTTCCTGTTGGTAATGCTTGTCTAGCTATTAGTTGTAAACGAGATAGTTGGCTATTAGAAATATTTCCTTCTATCGTTAGATAACTAAGCTCTTTTTTGAGTTTTTGCTCTATTTTTTCTTGGAGTAATCTTTCAACCATTCGGGTTGCAATATCGCGGGATAATTTATTTTCTAATTGTATCTGGCTTGATAATTTCGGTTGTTCGGGTAACGCAAATTTGAAATAATTATCCTCTCGTAAATTCACTGCAATTCTACCAAACCCGTCAATTCTCCTTTCTCCTAAACCTTCACCTTCTAATTGTTGTATTTGTTCTGGGGTTATCTCAATATTTTCAAAAACAAATACACTACCTGCTGCTAATGCAGGAACTTGGGGTAAAGGTAATCCCCATTTACGATTAAATCCACCGATTAATGTACTGCTAGTAAAACTTTCTTTTGGTTGAAGTTGTATATCGTCTAATTCTAATATTCTTTTTAATGCTTTCTCTAAAATATTTGTTAGTGGTGTAGATGCTTGTTGTGGAGATGGGGGAATAACTGCATACTGTCCGCATTTATCTCGCAAAATCAAATCGCTGAGGAGTGTAATTGTAAAATTATCATGTTCGGTACGGTTATCAGGGGAATCTATTTCATTCCAATTATCATAAGACTGAATATCTGTAATTTGAGTATGTCCATAACCTGCACTTTGAGAACCACCTAACCAGAGGTCTTCTGATTTACATAGTAATTCTAATAAGTGTGTATCTATTTCTTCGCACAAAATTACAGCTTGAAAAGTTTGTCCCGCATCAATAGCATCGTAGTGGAAAATTTCTCCCTCACCTGTTGCTTGACTCGAACGACCCTTAGTGCGATCGCGTCGGTTATGAATATTTATGCGTCGCTTTTCTTTATAAGACCTAATACAACCACTTTCTTTTGTCCAAAATCCTTCTCCAACAAATTTAGGAGTTTCAGGTTTACCCTCGTTTCTCTCAACACTAAAGTCATAAGCAGTAATATTGAGTACTTCTTCACTAAGTTCTGTATCTTTATCTCTAAACCAGGAACGAGCTACGGGAAGAGTACGCTGTTTCTTTCTACTAAGTAAATAAGCATTCAAATATTTTATTTTTTTACTGTCAAAAAATAGACGTTGTGCTTCTTTGTTTTCTAAATCGATTTCTGAGAGATTATGATGCTTAGTATAACGTCCAATCATCGCACCACGAATCATCCCACCAGGAATGTAAGAATAAGAAACATCACTATTAGGGTCTCCTTGAAATGAGGTAGCCAGTAATGGTTGTTTTGTATATAACGAAAAAGTAATTGCTTTCATGAAATTGTTTCCCCAACCTTTCCAAATAGCTTTAAGTCTCGCTGTGTAATTTCATTGCCATCAGTATCATGTAAAGTGCAACTAACATGACCTCGACCTCGATTTCGTCCGCTTCCTAAACGTCGTAATGCTAGCGTACCCACTGCCAAAAGCGATAACATTTCATCGCTTGGTTGAGTTTCAAATAATAAATCTGCTTGAAATTCTAGCTCGCGGATTACAACACGAAAAGACCGTAAACTTCCCTCGTCAGCGATACCATTTTCCCAATCGATTGCTGTTTGACGACGAATAGTAGTTAGCGAACTTAGAACATCTTGATTTGTAAGTTGCTCGTTATCTATTTCATAAGCAACAGCTTGACGCAAATCATCGGGTAAACATGCGTCTCCTACATGCATTGCTGCAATTGTTTCTAATTTACTACCTGGAATACCAAATAATTTACAAGCTATATTTGCCCAGTAATTTTTCTGATTATTTTCTGGTAAAATAGTAATTAGATTATCACATTCTTCGCTTAATAAACCCTTGAGAGTGCGTCCCCGCAAATAGGGAAATCCATATTTATCCTGTTCTACTTCTTGGTCTATTAGCCCTGCAACACCATCACCACGACCGAAAGTAGTATCGCTTAGTAACTTTATTTTTAGTTTAAATATCATTTTTATTCACCCAATGCTAGATAAAATTCCATTGCTTCAATAGCATCAAAATACCCACATGTATCATTTAACCATCCTTCTTTTGCTAACTTATCGATATCATCACTACACTTAGGAAAATCAGGTAATTTTTCTAAACCTTTATTCCTTAGAAAATCTTTAGTTGCGATAGAGCCTTGACGCAAGATATCACGCAAATCCATTATTTTGTTATAGCGATCGCACCATTTTTCATCTTCGTTAAATTTCCTAATAACTTCAGTGAAACCTTCCCAAGTACGCCAGTCATTATCATGTTTATTAAGTCGTACAGGTCGCATATTTAGTTTTTTTGGTTTTTCTTGACCCAATTTTACTTGATATTCACGTTGGCGAATTTCTGAAATCGAACCAGATAAACCACTTGCTGCTAAATGCCAATCAAGTGCTGAAAACCCTTCAGGTTCAAACTCTTTTTTGTCTTTTACAAACTTCTTTGCTTGCCGACATAAAGCTTCACTAAGTTCATATGCTCGTGCAAATGGATAATGAGTTTTGACAACACAAATACCTGCACAAGCTGTTAGTTGTTTACTATCAGCTACTGTTTGTTTTTCAAGCTCTCGAAGATATAAAGCTGCTAATTCTAACCCCAATCGACCTTCACAAACAAAGGTCGTATCATCACCACCATAAACTAAAGGACGAAAAGGAAGATAATAGTTACCTTTTAATAAGAATTCTCCTAATTTACCTACTACTTTAGCTTCGGCAATGGAATTAACAATAGTCTCTGTGACAGCAATTAACGCTTTCTCTCCTGCTTGTTGAATGCTGCGTGATAGTTCTCGCATTGCATTAATATAATCTCGATTTTCTCGTTTATCGCCATATTTTTGAAAGCGTTTACCCATACCATTACCATCAGCATGAATCACCGCAGCATAACTTGATTCTCCTTGCGATCGCCCTAAATTATCAGTCCTGTATGGAAATTGATAAATACCTGTATCAAATACATCTGCAAATAGTTTTTTTAACTTATCATTAGCTTTGCGAGCAGCAATTAATTTCTGTTTAGTTTCTCTAGAAATTAAATAACTTTTTTCTCCTTCGCTATCCTCATACTTAATATAATTATCGCTTCTATCTATAGCTGGTAAAAGAGTTGAATTACAACTTGCTGTTACTCCTAACCCAAGAAGCGGAGCAGAAACAATACGCTCATGTTTTTGCCGCTCGATTTTATCTGTTACTAAATCTTGAACTACTTGATATAGCTTTTTTTGCCCGTCCCAATCAAAATTTTCATGGGCAACTAATAAATTAAGCCCAGGTGCTTCTAATAATACTTTTCGACTCAGAATCTTAGTAAACTCTATTGCTAGTTGTTCGGAATTAAATATTATTAATGCATTACCACCTCCCGAATAAATTAATTCTGCCTTACAGTCACTACTTTCAATTGCTTTTTTTTGTTTATCTTTAAGTATTCCTAATTGTTCTAATATTTTTTCTACCCATTCTCCTGTAGCAGCAGAGACTAAATGCGATGCTCCGATATTTTCTCGTAAGCGGTTACTACTAAATACATAGCCTTGAATACCTGTAGTATCAATGAAAGTTACTGTCAATTGACTCATTTTGATGCCTCCCGGTCATTTTGAGCAATCCAACCAGCAATTTCTTGAGATAAATTTGTTAAATGCTCGCGTCCAAAAACCTGAATTTTGTCATCATTTGTAGAATCTGCAATCTCAGCTTTGAGAGTATCCGGTTCATTAGAGCAGCAAATCAAAGCAACCCTAGCTTCATCTCCTCCCATCCTTCTTGCTCTGAGATAAGCTTCAAAAAGCTTCGATTTACATAATTTTCTATCGCTAGTTGTTGTACAAGAAAGTGCGAAAAGTTGATAACCTCGTGTAAAGGCTACATCAAATTCAAATCCATCTTTAGTACCTGTAAGAGGGATTTCAAAATTAAGCCCATAGTCTCCGATAAAGCAGCTACTAGCAATATTCTGGACTTGTCCTAACACATAATGCTCGAACCATAAACCATCTAGCCATTTACAAAAACTTTCAATTTCTGAAAAAGTGCCTATTGTTTTTACTGCTGATAAAGAAAGCTTCTTATCGTCCGTTATAAATTTCTCTTCTTGAAATGCTGTGATAATTTCTTGTGGTAAATTATCCAAACCTATTGATATTTTTGCTAAGTCAGTCTTACTTTTCCAATTTCCCCAACTACCATTTCCTTTTTTTCTACGCGCTTCTTCACAAAATATCTTATAATACCAATCAAACCACTGCTTTGCTTTAATCTCTTCATGGAACACTTTAACAAATTCTGCTGCTAATGTTCCTGATTGTGGCTGCTGTGTGGGATTTGCTTTTAACTCTAACCCATGTAGTTGGAAAATTTTGACTAGTTGAACTTGTAATGTACCGGGTTTTATCTTTAAGCGATCGCGTTCTCTATCTTCCCTATCTATACATATTTCTAACCTGCGAGGGTCAAGATAGCTGAAAATAGCATCAGGACAATCAGCGAAAGCTGCTTTGTAAGCATGTACAGCCATTGCTTTTGTTCCACCAGTATAATTCAGCCCTATTTTTCCACTTTTGATTTTTCCTAGTTCTTCCCTAATTTTTTTCTGAATGTGGAATGCATCTGACTCGTAATCACCGAGCGATCGCAACTCTACACCCTTAAACCCATTTAACTCACTTTTGAGAATAGTTTGCAGTCGCTTCGCTGATTTTTCGGTATCTGTCGTATGTACTAAATATGCAGTTCCACACTTGTTTAACAACAATTTCGCTGCCACATAGTTAGGCAAAGGATTCTCACCAATCAGCAAAAATAAATGGTCTACTTTATACTCATCAAACTCAAATGTACTCATGCAGTAGATGTATCACAAAATTGCCATGCCCATTATGGCACAGCATCGGAAATACCCTCTTCCCAATAGCTGCTAATCTAGAAAACATAACTCAAACAGCCAAAACCATTGTGAATACGCTATTTAAAGATTACCCAGATTGTAAGCTTTTGCAAAAACTTGCAAATGGTTCTCTCGACCAAAGTCAAAATCTTACCCGTGCTATCCGATTATGGGCGTTCCTACGCTGGCTTTATAGCGAAAAAGGTTACACAAGTCTCGCTGGCAGCTTCACTTATACTGACTGGCGTAAAGCTTTTTTTACCGAAACCCACAAGGATGAAACACAAGCAGATATCCTTAACCATCAAGACTCTAATTGTGCTTGCGTCAAAACAATCAGACAATGGTTATTAGAATCGGAAGTACCCATAGATAAATGGCAAAATTCTCTACAAACACAAATACCTATCGCAGACTCAGAACTAGAAAAACTTTTAGACGAAAAATTGTTTGCTCAAGTTCGCAAATCACTGCAAAGTGATTTCGATTTATTAGTTAGCCGCAACTATTTGCAAAGGGTAAATCAGACCACAGGTAGAAGCAAATATTATCACCGAGTCGAAAAATTACCAATTGTAATTAAATTAGACAATATTAGTGTTGAAACAAAACTAAGTATAAAAAATCAGGCTTATTTAGCCGAAACTTTAGGTATGTTTAGTTTTCTTGACCCTAGTTTACCTGTACTGGCTGAAGAATTTTCAGAAGAGGAAATTGATAAAGATACCCATCGCATTTTTTTGTATGTTGACTATGTAGTACCAGAATCGAGTCCAATACAAGACACAGTAGACCAAATCCAGAGCGAATTGCAAGAAATTTGGGACTCTGGGCAAATTCTTCCTTTACTTTTGACTTATCATAGTGCCCACCAAAATCAGATTAAAGAGTGCGTTGTTTACCCCGTTTGTATTTATTTCATGGAGCGTGCTAAATACTTATGTGCCTATGGTACTACTCCAAAAGGCGATATCAACTGGTATAAATACCGTCTAGACCGGATTATTTCTCAACGATTAGAACCCCTGGATTGGAATGATACGCGCGTTTCTCAGTTATTAAGAGAAATATATGAAAATAATCAACTACCAACTCCCAAAAATATCAATACAAAATTAAAAGAAGCTTGGGGACACGACTTTTATAAAGAAAAGGCACTAATGATATTACGGTTTGAGCAAGATTTTCATCAGCGTTATATTGATGGCATTAGTATTCACGATACATTTACTAGAATTAGGTCGGAGCGAGCAACTGAATTAATTCAACAATACACCCTCAATCCCGAACAACGAAAGGCAATTCTAAAAATTCTCCAATCTCGCCCAAGTACCGATGCTTACTACCAAGTATATTATCGAGTTACAGATTATTATGTTCTTAGATGGTTGCGAGCTTTAGGCTCTAAAGTCGAAGTTTTATTACCTTTGAATTTACGTCAGGAAATCGCTCAAGAAATTCAAAATACTTTGAATTTATATAAATAATTTTTGTAAAAATTTAAGAGAACAGTATCTCAATTCAGCATAGTGCAAGCCGAAAAGCTCGCTTTGTATAACAAGCAAGTGAGATATTTCTTCAAATCTAATTCCGGTATTTCTAGCACCTGCATTTCGGAAACTTCTATTGTCGGTTCAACTAGGTTAATTGCTAAAGCTTGGTATTTGCGATACTCTTCCGGAGTCCCTGCGCGAACTGACAAGTCAGCGCTTGCGCGATCGCCCGATTCTAACTCAAATACTTCTAGCTGAACTTTTGATTTACTAGCTACGTCCGTGATTATCATTTTTAAGCCCTCAGTGCTAGTTTTTGGAAAATACAGCAGCAGGCAAATCGAGTTTGAACACTTGGCTAATTGCCACATCATGGGTATGCGTCGATACCACAACTGCCCCCAAACGGGTATCGTAACAACCGACCCAAGCGGCTGGATGACATTCGTGTACTAAATAGCCATACAGCCAAATTGGTGCTTTGCCCTCAATTACTACTCCCTTGGTAAAATCGATGCCAGCGGGTAATTTCAGCCCTTTTAGGTCAGCCGGAGCAATAATACTGTTTTCGTTTGTAATTTGGACATGCAGGTGGTTGTATTCCAAACCAGATTGCATGACATGGGGTATAATCTCTAACT
>CAXTCQ010000226.1:0-13758 GCA_964242965.1 uncultured Calothrix sp.
ACCTGAAGCACTTCATTAATTGTAGATTTATTCCCCTTACCCTTTCCCCCATCCCCTAAGTAAACTAGTGCTTCGCTCATTTCAACTTGGGGAAACTCGGTGTAAAAATTACTAACACTTAGAAATGGTTCTGGGGTGGCAAGAATAATTGTCCGATGCTTTATATACTCCTGACGCGAGTGGTGTAAATTCCGATCGCACCACTGCTGCAACCAAATTAACAACTTTGGTGGTGCTAATGGCGCACACAGCCATATTTGATCTGGTGCAAGCTTACTTAATGCTTTTGCGGCGATTGCAATTGTCATCCCTGTAGCAATACCATCATCAACCAAAATTAACGTTGCACCTTTGGCATCTACCTGCGGACATAATGGCATAAATTGTGCCTCTAGCGATTTTGCTTTACTTAAAGCTGCTTCTAAAGCCACTTTTCGCCATTGAGAATTTGGTCGAAATCGAAACCACTTTTGCTGCATCCAAAGCGCTTGTCCCGATGCGGCAACTGCACCAATTGCTAACTCGCTATTGTTAGGATGGCTAATTTTTTTTGCCACTGTCACCGTTAGCGGACAACCTAATAAATCTGCAATTGGTGCAGCTACAGGTAATCCTCCACGCGGCAGCGCATACACAATCGGTCTCAGTTTAGTCCCATCAACAAGTTGCCGCAAGTTCGCGTCAATAGCTTCCGCTAATCGCTCACCTGCTTGGATGCGGTTAGCAAAAAGAGGGGCATCTGTCATAGCTTATTCCCATCATTTCAGCTGCGATCGCTTTTATCATGACTGATTTTTATTCAATTAAACTGATAAAATAAAAAGAATATAAATATCAGTACAAACCAGGTAGAACGCGGCAATATTAAACCTTGTTAAATTTACAATTAATTTAACTGAAATTGAATACCTGGTGTGTCTGCCATTCATCCAAAGTTTCATGAATAGCGATAGTCAATTAAATCTCTTCGAGTTAGAATCAAGCGCTAAACCAGAACTTAACGAGCTGATTCCAACAGACGCTAAAATTCCAATTCCTCCTGGCACTTATTCCAGCATGGTGGAATTGGCACAACATTGCAATCAGTGCCACCGTTGTGGATTGGGGGATACGCGCACGCACGCCGTAATCGGACGCGGAAACCTGGAAGCACTCATCATGATTGTTGGTGAAGCACCTGGACAAAATGAAGACGAAACAGGGTTGCCGTTTGTCGGTCGTTCGGGGAAACTGCTAGAGCAAATTTTGGCTTCAGTACGGCTCGATACTGAGAAAGATATATACATTGCCAATATCGCAAAATGCCGTCCCCCCGAAAACCGTACTCCAACTGCGAAGGAAATGGCAGCTTGCAAGCCTTATCTTTTTGAACAAATTCGCCTCGTTGACCCAAAAATCATACTTTTGACAGGTGCGACCGCCGTTAAAGGTCTAATTGGCGACCAAGGTTCGATGACAAGCATTCGCGGTAAGTGGATTGAGTGGGAAGGAAGATTGTGTATGCCAATTTTTCACCCTTCCTATTTATTACGAAATCCGTCACGCGATCGCGGTGGTCCCAAATGGATGATGTGGCAAGATATTCAAGCCGTGCGTGCGAAGTATGATGAGATACGCAATGTGAATTAGGGGAAAGAGAAAATTATCGCAAGCGAAATATCTTATTAAACCCAAATCTGTACGGGCGGATACCCTGCAAGAACGCCTTCGGCGAACACCAACCAACTATCCAGCAAGCAAAAAATCTCATTAAACCCAAATCTGTACGGGCGGGTTTACCAACCAACTATCCAGCAAGCGAAAAATCTCATTAAACCCGCCCCACCCCACCAATAATCCCCAAACTACATAATGTATTTATCGCATTTATATTTCTTAAAATTAGCCGTAAGGCAACAATTAAAGACGCAAGATTACCCTGTAAGAACCCCTACAGGGAAAGCGTCTCTACAAAACTACTTCAATTCAACTTTTTCATGTTCGCCCATATTGGTCGCAGCTTTACCAGTTGCGAGCGCTTTGACTAAACCAATGGTATTGGCAACAAGACTCGCAGGTGAATCCCAATATTCAGCTTTTTCGACAGTTACTTTTAATAGTCCAATATCAGGTTCGTCGAGTTCTTTGGGAAACCAAGCTTTGAGTTGAGGTTGCCAAAGTTCTTTGAGTTTATCTTTATCTCTAATTATTTCAGCTGTACCTGTCAGCGAAACGTAGCTGTTTTTATTTGGTGCAGCATAACTGACATTGACTTCATGACGATTATTGATTTCATTAACTTTCAACGAACTTGCATAAGTGAAAAACCAAACGTCTCCATTAAATTCGACTTCACGGTTGGTTGCCATCGGACGACTATGTAATTTCCCTTCGCTATCAATCGTCGTTAGCATTGCATAGTCAATATCTTTGATTAAATCTCGAATTTTTTTGATGCTTTCGCTGTTTTCATTCGCATTAGTCATTTTTCACCTTCTTTAAGATTGCATTAAATAATTTATAAGCAACTAAAAGTGAGTACAAAAATAAATTTGCACTGACTCCATCGTTGATTATTCATAAAGATTAACTATTTACGCAAGCTAAAACCTGTATCGATGGTTAGGTTTTCTAATCTGCAAGCTTGTGTAACATCGGGATTTTACTTAGATCCCACATTCCGCACCCTAGTTTGTAGTACTCGGTTATTATTGAACGGTATCGCTTGTAAATTTTTGCGGCTATGGGGTGCGGAATGTGGGATAAAGTGATACACCCAACTCAAGCCAGAAATAGATTACCAATACTTGACAACCTCCGAACCGTGACCGTTGTATCGGAGGTTGCGTCAGGCTACGAGCACGGCACGGAACCGCGCTTTGCCTTGACGGACGTGGTCGAGTGCCCGGTCAGCTTCGGTCATCGGGAACGTCTCGACCATCGGCTTGATTCCGTGCCGTGCCGTGAACGCGAGCATTTGAGCCGTCTCAACCAGCGACCCCGGAATGCCGCCCGCGACCACCTTCTCGGCTGGGAGCAAGCTAAACGCGCCCAACGTAATCGAATTCTCCGGGAGTCCGACGATGCACAGAGTGCCTTGTGGCCTTAGCGCGGCGAGGTAGTCGTCCCACGGCAGGTCTGCTGACACCGTACTCAGGATGAAATCAAACGACCCGACTGCCTGCTTTAATTCGTCGGTGCCTTTTGTGGCGATGAAGTGTCTAGCTCCAAACCCGCACGCTTGCTCTTCCTTGTCGCGGGACGACGAAATCGCTGTCACGTCACACCCCCACTTAGCTAAGTATTGCACGGCTAAGTGGCCCAAACCGCCGATGCCCACCACTGCTACCCGGTCTGTCGGGCGCACGTTATACCGCAAAAGCGGCGCGAACACAGTTGTCCCCGCACACAAAAGCGGTGCGGCGTGTTCGGACGCAATCGCGTCAGGGATCGGGTAGGCGAAACGCCAGTTGCTTGCCCGCACGTGGGAGGCGAACCCGCCCTGAATGCCGCGCATAACGGTATCAACCCGGTTCAGGCAGACGTTCTGCTTGCCGCTTTCGCACCATTCGCAATTCATGCACGAGCCGCAAATCGCTCCGACCCCGACCCGCTGACCAACTTGAAGCCTTTTTGGATCGACATTGGCTCCGACAGCCACGACCGTGCCTACGGCTTCATGACCCGCCACCAGCGGATAAGTAGAAACCCCCGATTCGTTATCAACCATCCCGACATCCGAGTGGCAGATGCCACAGTGTGTTACGGCTACGTCAACCTCGTCGGGACCGAGTTGCCCAGCGTCGTACTCAAACGGCTCAAGATGAGCTTTGGCAGCTTTAGCAGCGTAAGCAGTAATTTTCATCGTAAATTCTCCTCGGTAACAATGTTCGGAATTACGCGGTGTATCATGCGTTTCGGATTCGTGGTTATATCTCCACTCTCCGCAAACAGGGTATTCAAGTTCTCGATGCTCTCTGATTTGTTTTCATGGAAACGCCAATTTTTCCTACTCTTCAGCCTGAGTAGTTACCAGCTCAAAGCATCCGCAAAATTTGCAGTTGGTCGTTTCTTCGCTGATGCTACCCCAACAATTTATCGAGCGTGATCGGCAGGTCGCGAATTCGTTTGCCGGTGGCATTAAATACTGCGTTGGCAATTGCCGCCGCCACACCCGTAATCCCGATTTCGCCAACTCCGTGTGCGCCGAGCGGCGAATGTTCGTCTGCGATGTCGTTGTAAATGATTTCGATGTCCGGAATATCGAGATGTACCGGAACGTGATATTCGGCGAGCGACGGATTGACGATTCTACCCGTGCGATCGTCAAACAAAGTTTCTTCCGTCAAAGCCGCGCCGATGCCCATAATGATTCCGCCGCGAAACTGGCTTGTGGCGGTTTTCGGATTCAGAATTTTGCCGCAGTCGAACGAGCCTAAAAAGCGCGAAACGCGCACTTCGCCCGTTTCTTCATTGACGCGCACTTCGCAAAACTGCGCGCCGTAAGAGTGCATCGAGTATTTCATAAACTCAAACGGCATTCCCGACGTTTCTTCGACTTCGACGAATTCCTGCCCGACGCGGCTGAGAATCGCCTCGTAAGTTTCGCCTTTCGACGCATCTTCTTGATCGAACAAACCGCCGTCGCGGGCTTCGATTTGTTCGTATTTCAAATTCGCCAGCGGCGAATCGTCATCGTCGCCGGTGAGCGCGAGCAGTGAGCGCTGCGCTTTTTCGATCGCTGCCGCCACCGCCGCGATGACGCTGATGGTCTGAATTGAGCCGCCAGCAACGATTGATTCAGGCAGAGCGGTATCGCCGTACTTAAATGAAACTTGATCAATCGCCAAGCCTAATCTTTCCGCCGCGTGTTGAATCTGCACGGTCGCCGTTCCCATTCCCATCTCGTGCGCCGCTGCGGAAACGACTGCGGTGCCGTCTGAGGAAATCCGGACTCGCGCCGACGAGGGAGCGCGACCGGCGGGGTAATAAGCCGTCGCCGTGCCTTGCCCGATCAGCCATTTACCGCTCCGTTGTGAGCGTGGCTCTTGCTGTTTCCAGCCGAACTTTTCTGCGCCGCGTCGGTAGGCTTCGGTCAAATTCCTCATCGAAAATTCTGTGCCTTCGGTCGGGTCTTTTTCGGGTTCGTTGATTTTTCTGAGTTCAATCGGATCAATCTTCAATTTAAAAGCGAGTTCGTCAATCGCCGACTCCAGCGCGAAAGACCCGATTGATTCGCCCGGAGCGCGCATCGAAAAATTCGCTACCGTGTCGAGATTAACGACTTTTTGACCGAGGAAGATATTTTCTGCCGCGTAGAGATGTCTGGCTGGAAACGTAAAGTGTTCAGGAAAATTATTATGCGTGGTCGTCGCCGTCACGCCGCTGTGAATCAAGGCGTTCAACGTTCCGTTTTCGTTTGCCCCCAAAGCTACGCGCTGTTCGCTGGCAGTGCGCCCGCCCACCAGACGATAAACGCCTTCGCGCGAAAGAGCTAGTTTGACCGGACGACCTACGGCTTTTGCTGCCGCCGTGCAGAGCATCGTGTTTTGCCACATTGGACCTTTGGCACCGAAACCGCCGCCGACAAACGGGGCGAGAATCCGAACTTTCTCTTTCGCGAGATCGAACACTTCGGCAAGCGTTTTTTTAAAGGTGGAGAGATTTTGCGTTCCCTCGAAAAGGATTAAACTGTCATCGGTTTCCCAAACGGCGATCGTCGCGTGCGGTTCCATCGCGTTGTGGTTATGGCGCGGCGTGCGGTAGATATAATCAATTTTAACGTCGGCATTCTTAAGCGCGGTCTCCGCATCGCCGATTTCGACTTCCGGCGGCTCTCCCAGAACGGCTTTCGGCAGTTTAGCCTGATTTTTCAAACGGTCAAACGACACTTCCGCCTGAGCCGTTTCATATTCGACGCGAATAATACTCGCGGCATATTCCGCCTGTTCCTGTGTTTCGGCAACGACCACCGCCACCGGCTGTCCATCCCAGTAAATTTGTTCGTCGCGCATCACCGGCAGATTGCTTGCCGCCGCGCCGCCGGTACCACCAGCACCCATATCCAGCAGATCGGGAATATTCATTTTCGGCACGTTCCGGTATGTGATCACCGCTAAAACGCCGTCCGCTTTCTCTGCCGCGCTTTGGTCAATGCTAATGATTTGACCCTTTGCAATCGTACTGTAATGAAGCGCGGCGTATGCAAGGTTTTCCAATTTATACTCAGCGGAAAATTTCGCCGCGCCTTGAACTTTTAATTGCCCGTCAACGCGGCTGAACGGCTTGCCGACATAGCCATGCTGTTTTCTAATCAGCGGATCGGGTTCAGCGTCGGGCATAAACTGCACGACCGTTTCCATGATTTTCTGCACGATGCTCATTATTTTTGTCCTCCCGCTAATTCATTCAACGCGCTGACAATCGAACGCCGCGCCAGTTCAATTTTGAATGTGTTGTGCTTGAACCCCTTTGCCGCTTGCAATTCCGCTGCCGCCGCTTGCTTAAAGTTTTCTTTAGTCGCGGGTGCGCCGATTAACATCTCCTCCGCTTGCAGGGTCCGCCAAGGTTTGTGCGCTACGCCGCCGAGCGCTAGCCGCACCGTTTTGATTAACCCCGCTTCGATTTCTAACGCTGCCGCGACGCTGACGATCGCAAATGCATAAGAAGCCCGATCGCGCACCTTGCGATACAAAGAATTCTGAGCAACATCACTTGGCGGAAGTTCGATCGCGGCGATCAGTTCGCCCGACTGCAAGTTCGTTTCGAGGTGCGGCATATCTCCTGGCAAGCGGTGAAACTCACTGAACGCAATTTCGCGGTTTCCCTTTGCGCTCTCGACCAAAATCTTCGCGTCTAACGCGGCGAGTGCGACACACATATCGCTGGGATGAGTCGCAATGCACGAGTCAGACGTTCCGAGAATTGCGTGAATCCGGTTAAACCCTTCGAGTGCATCACAACCAGAATTCGGCGTGCGTTTGTTACACCGCGCCGCCTCGTCATAGAAATAGTAACAGCGTGTCCGCTGCATCACATTTCCGCCGACGGTCGCCATATTTCTGATCTGCCCCGACGCGCCTTGAAGAATTGCTTGCGACAAAACTGAGTAGCGTTCACGCACGGTTTGATTGATCGCGATCGCGGTATTTTTCGCCGCCGCCCCAATCCTGAGTCCGCCGCTTTCCGTTTCTTGAATTTGATCCGACAACTCTGTAACATCCACGAGCGCACCGGGCTGCTCGATATTCTCGCGCATCAAGTCAACCAGGTTCGTGCCGCCGCCTAAGAATTTCGCGTTCTGCCGTGCGGCGAGTTCGACGGCGTTTTTTGCAGTTTCGGCTTTCTGGTAATCAAAATTTCTCATCGTGCCGCTACCTCTTGTTCAAAGGTTTCGCGCACTGCTTTGACGATGCCGTTATATGTCCCACAGCGACACAAGTTGCCGCTCATTCGCTCTCTAATTTCCTCGTCAGAAAATTCAGCGTTCCCGGATGCTGCATCTTTCGTGACTGCACTCGGCGCACCGTCTTTGAATTCTGCAAACATTCCGACTGCCGAACAAATCTGCCCCGGTGTGCAGTACCCGCACTGAAACCCGTCGTGTTCGATAAATGCCGCTTTCAACGGATGCGGCGCATCATCATGCGTCAATCCCTCGATCGTTGTGATCTGCTTACCCGCATACTGAACAGCGATCGCCAAACACGAATTAATCCGTATCCCGTCAACCAGCACCGTGCAAGCCCCGCACGCGCCTTGATTGCAGCCCTTTTTTGTGCCAGTCAAACCAACAACTTCGCGTAGCGCGTCGAGCAAACTAACGCGCGGCTCGACCTGCACATTATGAACTGTGTCGTTGATTTTTAGAGCAACTGCGATTGTTTGGTTCATTTCTTGACTCGGTTATAAAAGTTTATCGAGCGCGATCGGCAAACGAGATCCTTTTTGAGCAGAACCGTTGATAGTGTGCAGGATCTTTGACAGAAAAGGATAGTAGTGCTTTAGATCTGTTGTTGTCATCTAAACGGGGAGTCCAAACTCAAACCGATTGATGAACAATCCAATCACCACATCGTGCATCACGATCGACTTGGAAAAGCAAATCGTTTTGCGAGCTATAGAGCTTCGCTCCGCCAAAGGCGTACGTTTAATTCGTGTTCGCAGTGTTAAATGCTTGCGCTCAATCTTCTGAGTATTACGTTTACCAACGGTATGGAACACAGGTTTGACCTTACCCCATAAAAGTGGACAGTTCAATTGAGCGGATCTAGGCTCATCCTGAGATTTACGTTCTCATTTGACTAGAACAACACAGGTAGAGATTTGAACCCATGCAGATCAAAAACAGGGGAAACTCGTTCCAGCGTGGCAGTTGGATCAACGCGCAGATTTGGCAACCGCTTTAACACAGCACGTAGTCCGATCGCAGCTTCCAGTCGAGCCAGGGGCGCACCCAAACAAAAGTGAATGCCGTTGCCAAACGCAACGTGTTCATTCGGATCGCGATCAATCACAAACTCATCCGCCCGCTCGAACTTGGTTTCATCCCGGTTTGCCGATCCAATGCGGAGGCTCACCAGTTGCCCGGCTGGAATGGTTTGATCGCCAATTTGAGTATCCACTTTCGTAAAACGAGACATGCTTAGGACGGGTGAACGGTAGCGCAGCACTTCCTCGATTGCCGAAGGCAGCAAGGCAGGTTCGTTTTGCAGACGCTTATAGGCGGATGGAGACTCGTCCAGGCAAACGATCGCATTCGCCAGCAAGTTTGTCGTCGTTTCGTTACCCGCCACTAACAAGACAATGCAGAAATCGACTAGCTCTTGAGCTGAGAGCGTTTCACCATCTTCGTGTGCCGCAATCAAATCACTCACTAAGTCATTACTAGGCTTGCTGCTCCGCTCTTTTATTAATTCACGGAAATAGTCTCCAATTTCCCGAGATGCTGTTAAATCTTTATTTACGACCCCATCCGACCAGTGTTTGAAATCGGACTGACGCTCTAGAGGTACACCGAGAATCTCGGCAATTACAACTACAGGTAGGGGAACAGCAAAGTCACGAACGAAGTCCGTCTGACCCCGATCTTGGAAGCGATCGAGCAACTCATTGACAATCAGGCTCATACGTGGTGTCAGTGCTTCAACTCGGCGGGCTGTAAAGACTTTAGCAACTAGAGTACGGAGCGATCGGTGCTTGGGTGGATCGATAAAGTTAAGGCTTTGGGTAAAATCAGTTTGCTCTGGTGGGTGCGGCACTTTAGACGAGAACATCTGCCAGTTCGCAAACGCCTGTTTGACATTTTCATAGCCAAATACGAACCAAGTTTGCTGCTCGGCATCGTAGAACACGGGCGCTTCACGGCGCATTTTGGCATCCCAGGCCAATGGAGCATCGAAAAGGGCAGAGTTTGGTGTTACGTTTGATGATTGATTGGCTTGCATATTAAAGCTTCTTGTGTGTGAACAATTGATTTTGAACAAAAAAAATTGCAGGTTGAACCGGATCACTCTCCGTCATCTTTCACAAAGGTCTGACTCGAATTTATCCGAGTAAATAGTATTTCATGATGTCCTTCTATGCGATTTGTTGTGGTTCATTCATTTCTCATGGATGCCAATCGGTTAAACAAAGCGTTTAATTAGCAGTTCCACCCGGCGCTGAAGCACCGCTGGCGTTGGCGTATCCCCTTGGAGACCGTCGATAGCGAGTAGAAACAATTCAGCCAAATCCTTGTCCTCCAAGATCGTTTGAACGCTTTCTAGCATCACCTTTTGATATCTCGCCTCGACGTCAGGATCGAGGCGTGCACACACGTCGCAGAACTCACTCGCCATAGGCGCACCCGCCATTTCGACCCACGGTTCAAGCAGCATCACCTCGCATACCTTGAAAAGGCGCTCGAACTTGCTTCCCGCACCAGTAGCAGCTTGTTGAGCCGTCGGATAACGCACCTCAAACCAATCCTCGAAGACACCAATGAAAATGCCTTCCTTATCCTTGAACATTCGATAGATAAGCGTGCGCGAGATATTTGCCCGCTTCGCAATGTCGTCAAGCGATGTTTTGCCGTAGCCGAAATTGAGGAAACACCAGCGCGCCGCTTGCAAAATGCTTGCCCGGCGCTCCGCAGCCGCTTCTTTTGAGTGCGTTGACATAAAATACAATATGACACTTTTTCTTTTTTTGTCAACTTTGTCAACCTCGTAAAGTTACGCGCTTGACTGAAATGCTTACTATAGCAACCGCCAAGGCGGTTAAGGATGTTGCTAGATAGTCGTTCTCCAGTAATACCGCATCCATCCCCAACGAGTTATCCCAAGTAGGTACAACATTATCGGGATTGAAAATAGGTATTGTTGGATCGTCAAGCGCTATCGTTGTGTACCATCCATCAGCCTTATGGGTAAGAAGAATATTTTTAAGAATAAATCCATCTGGTAGTGGTCGATGTAATCGAATTTTTAGCCATCCAGTCAGTTTAGAAACTGAAATGAATAACCATTCCTTTTCTACACGTTCAATAGTTACTGCCTGACCTTCTACCTTTAATGTGCGAAAAGATGCTACGTTTTTAAAACGAGGTTTACCACTTTTCTTCCCATTGCTATCTCCAGACAAAAAACGATTAAATGCAAGGTCTACTCGACTTAAAAAGTATGTAGAGGGGCGCTCTTTACCAGCATAAATTCAATACGACGATTTTGTTATAATTTGCGCCCGCGTTAAAGATATACCAACAATAAAATATATATTGTGTTCGCTGTTCGACGGTAGTTTTAATTGTTATGGCGTAGCCATTAGTCATTAAAAATACCTTCTCACAACTCACTCGTATTCATGAGCGAAAATGCGGTGTAGCTTCGCTTCCCGCATTTTCGCGTCCCGACACCAATTTGAGTACAAATATGGTGCAGGGCTTCTACTGTTTTAGCTAATTAATTATTGTTTGAAGCAATGGGACGTTCACCGTCAACATTAAATGTGTCGGTAACTTTGAAATGACTCTTCCCAATTGGACGCTGACCGTCGATATCGAGAGTATCGACAACCTCGAAATCGCTTGGGTCAACCGGACGGTTGCCATCTATAGCAATCATCTCCCGTTCCTGCATATCGCTTTTAGCGATTGGACGCTGACCGTCTACATCGATTGTTTGATTCGATTGAATATCGCTTTTAGCTACGGGACGTTGACCGTCAATGTCGAGAGTGTCTACAATATCTAAATCGCTTGGGTCAACGGGACGATGACCATCTACATCAATAAAGCTCGTTACTTGGTTAGATTCGTCGTTTTTCTTTACTAATGAATTAGCGTTTGCTTCCGTGTTTGCTTTTTTCTGACTGGAATTCTTATTAGTTTTCTTTGTGTTAGCCATAATTAAATTAGTTTTTGCTAATGCTGGGATATTCGCACCTAGTGAACTGCTTTTGGGTTATGCGACAAGATTCTTTATTAATCTATGATCTTTAATTGATTAAGTATTTATATCCACAGTATTAGAAATTTCACTTCACGCTAGTTTCAAGGGAGTAACTTTTTTCGACTCGATAGATTTCAAGTACCCAAGTGGACTGAAAGCATTTTTATCAATCCCTCCTCTCTACAAGCAAAGAGGAGGGTTTGGGAAATGACTATATTACAATGGACGATAAGCGCGATAGTTAATATTGGGGAAAATATTATCCATCAATTCGACTTTTTCTAACCAACCGCTGTCGATTTTACCGATTTTGACATCTTCGTAAAGTTTATTAAACCGCATTAAGTGCGATCGCGTTCTTCTCACCGCATAAGGTACCATTGTTCCCGTCCGCATAATAAACGCCCAGTCGGAACTCTGTGCTAAAAGTAACTCTCGCGCTGCTTGATTGAGCGCTCGCCATTCTAATTCATCGGCTGGCTCCAAGCTGGAAATCTCAATCATTCGCTCGGCTGCTTTATGCAAATGTGGGTAAATCCACGCATTGGTTTCGTTTAACCAATACTCATGGAAACCTTTGTAACCCCAACTCGATTGCGACGGTCGGCAAACTTGCTGTGTCGGTTCTGCCCGTAAATAATCAGCCAAATGGGTCATCTTATATGTACTTTGGTCGTACCAAGATTTGCGGAACAAGTAATCGATAAACCAAGGACCCTCATACCACCAATGCCCGAATAATTCAGCATCGTAGGGCGAAACCACAATCGGCGGACGCTGCATAATACCGTGCAGATGCTCAACCTGCCGTTCGCGGTTATACATGAAGTTGAATGCGTGTTCGGCGGATTTTTCTCTTGCCCAGTATGGGTCATAGAGTTGCTTGTCAGATAATCCTAAACCGCGTCCACTAATTTTGTGATACTTAATGCCCGTATTTTTGCGCTGTCCGTTGGGCATGATGTAGGGCTTAATGTACTCGTATTCGGCTTCCCAACCCAAATCTTTGTAAAATTCGCGGTATTCTGCCGCACCAGGATAGCCAACTTCTGACGACCAAACTTGCTGCGATGACTCGTGGTCGCGTCCAAATGCGGCGACACCCATTTCCGTGAAAATTGGCGCATAAGTGCCAAAACGCGGACGCGGACGGGCATAAAGTATACCGTGTCCGTCAATGAGGAAGTAGCGCAACCCCACATCTGCCAACATCCGCTCTAACCCTTCATAGTAAGCGCATTCTGGCAGCCAAATTCCTCGCGGTGGTTGTCCGAAGGTTTCTTCGTAATGGTCACAAGCAACCTGAAGTTGTGCCCACACAGCTTGGGGATACATTTTCATCAACGGTAAGTAACCGTGAGTTGCACCACAAGTAATAATTTCGAGGTTGTTGCTATCTTGGAACATCTTAAAGGCTGTTATCAAATCGCCTTTGTAACGTTCCCAAATCTCGCGTGTCGATGCGAATTCGCTTTGGTAATGTTCGCCAAGATACTTGAGGTGACCGTTGTGAGCGTTATGGTCGATTTCAAGTTCGATTAATTCTTGGAGTTGGGCTAGATGTTCGTCGTAACGCTCTTGTAATAAGGGGTCGCGCAGCATTGACACTAGCGGAGGTGTCATGCTCATGGTGATTTTAAAGTCAACACCATCGCGCTTTAAACCTTCAAATACTCGCAGAAGAGGAATATAAGTTTCCGTAATCGCCTCATAAAGCCATTCTTCCTCTAGCACATAGTCACTTTCGGGGTGACGAACGAAGGGTAGGTGTGCGTGGAGAACAAGCGCAACATAGCCTATAGCCATAGTAATTCCGGTAGTACCTGTAGTTGATTTGGAAAGCCAGTGTCAAGGTCTGCTTCGTGGCAGCGACTGACGGGAGTTGGCATAAGTTAACAATATTTTAAGACTTTCCCTGCGTACTTATAACCTTTTGTGAAGTTTTCGTATATCGAGATCGGCTTTTGCAGAAATTATTTGCTATTTTCGATGAATTTTAGCAATTAAGAAAAATAAAATATCTTTGTGATATAACGCTTTTAAGTTAAATGAAGTAAATAATATGTTGTATAGGTGTGGTTAACCAATCGCGTTAAAAAAAAATGCATAAGCTCGGAACATGATAAAGCACAAGCACTACGACAAGCAATATTAACAACAATGAATAATCCAAATCCATTAGATTGGGCTGCTTTTACATTTAAAAGTTGGCCCTAACGTGACGCAATAGATTGGATTATTTCTTAATTGGAAAATCAAAGAAAGAATTTGAAAATTCCAAGTACTAACATTGAAATTAATCTTCGTCGTTATTTTCCTGATATAACTGCTGCAACTCTTGTAATTGCGT
>CAXTCQ010000227.1:0-13650 GCA_964242965.1 uncultured Calothrix sp.
GCGCTTCGCGTTCCCGAAGGGTAGTGGAACCCAACTATTAAATGTTGGGTAACGCAGCAGGCGCGACAACGCCACCTGCTACAATGCGCTTAACCCGCACAACGCAGTGGCTTCCCAACCTACAACTATCGATAAAGAATAGAAAATTAGCTTTAAAAATCTGAGCTTAAGAGATCGTATATTTCTTTGTGGTGTTCGGGCAAACCATCGTCATGATTAATTTAGAAATTACCAATACGCCGATAGCGAGCCTCGATTAATGAATAAATACCGTAAGCAATCAAACCCAAAGCTACTATACCTAAAATCCAAGGACCAAAAGGCTGTTGTTCTAACGTTGCCAATGCACCACCTAGTCCCCTAGCTTGAGTGCCATCTAGTCGAATTGCCGCCAACACTATAAAAATGCCGATGATAATAAAAACAATACCACGAGCAGCAATACCAAATCTACCCAGACGCACTGCCCAAATTTGCTCAGTCTGAGTCATTTGGTAAAGTTTGAAATAGCGGCGAAATTTACCTTTGTATGCTTCATAAAGATAAGAAACACCAATACCGATCGCTGTCAACCCTCCCAGGATTACTAACCATCGTCCAAAAGGTTGGTTGAGAAAATATATAGTCCAATCTTCGACCGAATCGCTATTACCACTGCTTGAACCCATTATTAGTTTCACAGCCGTAAAAGCTAAACTGAAATAAGCGATCGCGCTAAAAGCATACCCCAATCGAGTGGCAATTCGTTTAGCGTTTATTTCTTGACCGGAATGTTCGGGGTCGAGAATAGTTTCTACCAAACGCCAGATTGCATACCCAATCAGCCCAAGGGTAACTATACCGAGTAGAAATTTACCGAAAGGCTGGGTGAGAATCGTTTCTAGCGCACCATTACTATCTGTAGTTTTGCCACCAGAACCAAATGCTGCCTGTGCTGCTAGCAAACCCACAATAAAATAAACTAGACCTTTTGCGGCATAACCTAATCTTGCTAATCGTTCAACCCAAGGATGAGAAGCAGCTTGTCGAACGGGCTGTTTGATATTTTCAGGAAGTGGATCGCGTGGCGGCATTATTTTTTTTATATTGTTGGATTAAGACTCAATATTTGAGCTAAGATTCCTTGCTTATCAACAAAAAAATAGTTTTAATCTACTTAATTATTCTCCCACAAAAATAGTCACTTGACTTACGCCGACCTAATCTTAGCTTGGCTCAAATGTAAGGTATCACAATTGGAACAGTGTGCTATTTAATTAGTCGAATATATAAAGCTTTAATCAAAAAGCATCTCAAATGGCTGCAAACAGAATTATCCGCAAAGCGATAATCGCAACGTTAACTTTTGTAGCGATTACAAATATCGCTTTTGTTACCTGTAATGCATTTACCCCAGGTATTGGGGATTTTATCCAGTCTCAACAAAATAGTCAACTGATAGGTACTTTCCGTACTAACTCAGATTCTGGTTATTCTGTTGACTTTAATCGAGATGGTCAAATCGCCAGTGGTGGTAGTAAAACGAGTAGACTCTGGAATACCAGTATCAAACAACTAATTCGTACCTTGCCCGGTCAGGCTTGGGTTGTTGCCTTTAGCCCAGATGGTGAGATATTAGCCACTGGCAGTCGAGATGGAAGCCTGAATCTGTGGAATTGGCGTACAGCAAAACTCATTCGTACCCTTAGCCATTCAATACCAGTTATTGACATTGCCTTTAGTTCAGATGGGCAAACTCTCGCTAGCGGTCTTGACCAAGGAAGTCGTATCCAGCTTTGGAATTATACCACTGGAGAACGCATCCAAATCCCTAAAGACCCCAACGCCAATAAATATGGGTACGATGATTTTAAGTCTCAACCTGTCGCTTTCAGCCCAGATGGTAAAAGCTTCGTTGCTAGAAGTAGTTCGGGTTCCAGTGGTAAATTGTGGAATCAGGAAACTGGGGAACTCATCCGCACCTTTGAGGCAAAATCCTCAATTAATGCAGTTGCCATTAGCCCTGATGGAAAGTTTCTCGCTACTGGTATTCGTGACAATGGCGTGAAGTTGTGGAATCTCCGTACTGGGGAATTTATTAGCACCTTTACCGGGCATTTAGGCGAAGTTATGTGCGTTAACTTCAGCCCGGATAGTCAGACTTTGGCTAGCGGCAGTTGGGACAAAACTATCAAGTTGTGGAATCTTCGCACTGGAGAACTTATCGACACCTTTACCGGGCATTCAGATAAAGTTTGGGCGATCGCCTTTAGTGCGGATGGCAAAACTCTCGCCAGTGGCAGTCAGGATGGCACAATTAAAATTTGGCGAGTACCTTTTTAATCGTATTTGTCCTAAACTGCGGATATATCTGCGGTTATATTATTTGCTTATTTATTAGCAACCCGATATTAGTAAAAATTCATTATATTTACCTCTATCCAAAGTTAAGGTTATGTGTGCGCTTGTATAAATAAATTCAGGCAATATAACTGGCTGCCCTCCAACTTGATTACAACTGTGTGAATATAAAGATAGTCTAGAGGCAGCTTACATGAACATTGAAACAGCTAAAAAATATTACCTTGCCAATAAACAAGTACGGCATAAAACCTTGGGATTAATGTTCATCGTCAATTTATATCCATCGAGGCTTGACAGCGTGCGAGTAAAAACTCCCAATGGGATAGAGATGGATTGCCAGTTAGACTTTTTAGACCCCGTGTAATTACTGTAGCGAGTGGCAGTAAGCCACTTGCTATGACCAAAAATTATCTTTTAATATTCAATGCAAGAATCAGTAATTTATCAGGATATTTTACAAAAGGGAGAGCAACGAGAAACGTTCAAGTATACTTTACGTCTTGTAAATCACCGTTTTGGTTACATTGATTCATCCTTTACAGAACGCATACGAATATTATCTGCTAATCAGTTAGAAATAGGACTTACGCAAAGCTCCCCTTTATAAGGGGGGTTGGGGGGATCTAATCTGTTTGGAATACCTACTTTCTCGTTGACTGTGCGTAAGTCCTAAGAAAATTTGGGAGAAGCATTATTTTACTTTTCAGATGTAAGTGATTTAGTCAATTGGCTAAATCAACATGAGAATAGTTAAGTTTTAAATAATTTAATTTGTAGAGACATACAGCGGATTTCATCTAAATATAGTAGAGCGTGTAAGTTCAGATTGTCGTAGGGGCACGGCATTGCCGTGCCCTTACTGTATTTTATGCAAGGTGCTTGCTGCTGTAATATATGATGCTAGCGAATGGTGGGTATGACCCTCAACATCGGTAGCATATAACCTTATCGAGTACCCGAAATCCCGCCCTCACCATAGAATGGTGGGGCTAATAGCACAAAGCCTGCTGAAAGCAGGCTACCCTAAACCCTTCGGGCAAGCTGAGTCTTAAGAGGACACGCACTCGCGTTCGTGAATGGGAATGCCAAGGGCAAACGTTTAGATTAGCACTTACTACTTAAAGCCTAGGGCAACCAATCAATCAGATGATGCCTATCGTAGCGGCTCTCTTGAACTGCCGTAATTACAAAAGAGTCCATATTTGCATTGGCAAACTTCTATATATAATAGTTCCCAGAAAAAGATATAAATATAACAATAAATACACTGAAATTTGCTAATAGTTCAGTGTAAAGTATAGGTTTTTTTTAAGCGAATATGCTTAGACTAGCTATATTAGTGGAGGCGCGATCGCATTTCCCAAGAAGATACCGACTCCAAGTATGCCACCATCCCGACCGCATTTTATCGGGGGTTATGGGAGTGCGATCGTTATAATTTAATTGAGATGTTTATATCTAACTCATAATAAGAAGCCAGAAAAACGGACAAAGCTGGTAAATAATTGTAACCAATGTTTAAAAAGTAGTATAAATGGAAGCGGATTTTCGCAGACGTATAAATAGTGCATCAACTAAAGAAGAAGCTGATAGTGTTCGCTACGAACGTTACCAATGGGAATGCGAACAAGAAGGACGTTCTTCTATACTAAGAAATGAGTGGCAAGAAACTACTGACCGCTTACGCGCTAACCAAGACAGAGGTCAAGCATATGAAGATGCGGCACTTGATGCACTTGGTATCCAAAATAACAACTATAGTCAGACACCGGATGGACAATTACGCAGCCTTATCACATACAAAAGTGACGAAGGGATTGTTACCCGTCCTGATGGTGTAACAGAATCGAAGTGGGTAGATGTCAAATCGCAAGAAAAAGGAACCGTTTATTATACGGAGCAACTTCGGGCACAAAAAGAAGGTGCTAACATGGGTCATCCAGATGGTAAGCCACGAAAGAAAGGCAGTGGTGATTTCAAATATTAATCAAAATGATGTTCAACCAAGTAAACCACTTGCTGACTCAGCCGAGGTACTTCACCGTAACGCTCAAACTGGAAAATGGTCATTTTGGGACAAACGTGCGTTCTAATTTATCTTTCCTCGTAACCAAGTGCGAAATAATTTGAGTAAAGCAATTTCTGCCATTGTTTTACTTTGCTCAATAAATCGACTTATATCATTTACTGAAACTATGGGAAAAGAAATACTATAATCGCGCTTTACATATTGCTTTTCGACTAATTCATAAAAGTTTAAATTGCTGCCGTCGTATCGCCAAAGTTCGGTAACTCCCAGTGCTGAGTAAATATTAGATTTATTTACAGAACTACTAGTAATATCAATTTCGATTGCTAAATCTGGCGGAGGAGCGGATTCTAAATCAAGTGTTTCTATACCTCGCACTGCTAATTCATTTTTAATGTAATAGCAATTGTCTGGCTCTATTCCTTTTGTTTTCTGACTTTTTTTTAAAGTTGTTGAACCTGCACTTCGGATTTCAATTTCTAGTTCTTCGGCTAAAGCAATGATAAAATTACCAAAATTACATTTAGGATTTTCGTGTTCAAAAAGCGGTGTCATTATTTCCAAAGTTCCATCTTCATACGCAAACCGCGAACCTCTGTGTTCACCTGTGTCTCTTAGTAAAGCTTCAAAGGTTTCCCAGCTAACATTGTGCAGTACGGTTCGTTGTTCGGCTAGTGCTGATGTTGTGGCAAGCATATTACAAGGATTCGGAGAGTGAGAATGTGGGATAAATTGCCTAAAATCTTACCTAGATTACTAATATAATATTTAGCTGATAGTTTTGCATAGCCTATATTGTGTCGTAGATAGAATCTTCTGTGCTATAGCCTTTCAATAATTCCTCAGTTGCAAGACGATGCCATGCTTTATCTTCTTCGTCAACGCTTGGCTCGTTAACTAAAATGATTACTTTAACTTGCTGATTGTGTGCCAATTTTTGCAAAATCGCTTCTGGTAATTCAATTTTGCCTTCGGTAGTTACTTTACCAGGAAATTCGTATGCTTTCATATCATAAAGTTTATACTCTTGATATTTTAACTTAGATAACGCAAACAATAAAATTGTGCCAACTACAAGTTGAATTTACTACTTGTAATTGACACAATTAAGATTTGGATGATTTGATTTGCAACTCAACCCATCATGCTACTAAAGAAATCAATCGTATCTTTCAACGCTTTAATAAATACATCGATTTCTTCACGGGTATTGTAAAACGCCAAACTTGCCCGTGCTGTACCGGGAAGGTTTAAGTAGCGGTGTAATGGTTGCGTGCAATGATGTCCCGAACGGATTGCGACACCTTCTTGGTCTAATAATGTCGATAAGTCGTTAGGGTGGATACTTCCAGCAGTAAAAGAGGCAAGTGCAGCACGTCCAAAACCGTTAGCGTCGGGTTTGGGACCGTGTATAGTAATTTCAGGAATTGCTTCTAATTCTTGGAACAAATACGCTGTTAATTCGGCTTCGTAAGCATGAATTTGATCCATGCCGATTTTAGTCAAATAATCGATCGCTGCACCCAGTGCGATCGCTTCCCCAATTGCTGGAGTACCTGCTTCAAATTTATGCGGTAATTCTGCGTAGGTGGAATGGTCTAAAAATACTTCGGATATCATTTCGCCACCACCGAAAAAGGGCGGCATTGATTCGAGTAATTCTAACTTGCCATACAGAAAACCTATACCTGTTGGGGCACACATTTTATGACCCGAAGCCACCAACCAATCGCAATCGATTTGTTGCACATCCACAGGCATATGCGGGACACTTTGGCAAGCATCAATTAATACTTTTGCGTTATATTGATGAGCTATTTTGCAAATTTCTTCGACGGGGTTGATACAACCCAAGGTGTTAGAAACATGCACCACAGACACTAATTTGGTTTTGTCGGAAATCAGCGATTTGAAATGTTCTAAATCAAAGCTTTGTTCAGGTGTCAATTCCACATGCTTGAGAACTGCACCCGTTTTTTGGGCAACAAATTGCCAGGGAACTAAATTGCTGTGGTGTTCCATCACCGAGAGAATGATTTCATCTCCGGGCTGTAAATTATTCATTCCCCAACTGTAAGCTACCAAGTTAATAGCTTCGGAAGCATTGCGGGTGTAAACAATTTCATTGCGCGATGCTGCATTAATAAATGCGGCAATTTTATCTCTAGCACCTTCGTAAGCGTCGGTAGCTTTAGCACTAAGGATATGGGCACCGCGATGAACGTTAGCATTGTAACGTTCGTAATAGTCGCGCCAAGTATCGAGTACAAATAGCGGTTTTTGCGATGTCGCAGCGCTATCAAAGTAAATTAAAGGTTTACCATTAATTTCTTGGTGAAGAATCGGGAAGTCATTACGGACTTTTTGGGCAATGGTTTGTTGCTGAGTAATAGTCATGGGAGTTAAGAGTTAAGAGTTAGGAGTGAGGAGTGAGGAGTTAGGAGTTAGGTTGATTTAATTAAAGCTAATAGAGTTAAAGGTATATTTATAATTAAATTCCCTATTTTATGACTCTAGCTCCTAACCTCTAGTCCCTAGTCCCTGATTAAAATTGTTTGACAACATCAAGCAAATTATCGCGCAGCGAAGCAACAGGAATATTATTAATAATCTCCGCAGCAAAAGCATTAACTAACAACTGGCGCGAATCATGTTCGTTAATACCGCGACTTTGCAAATAGAAGATTTCATCATCTTCCAACTGACTAACAGTCGCACCGTGAGCGCATTTTACATTATCAGCGGTAATTTCAAGTTGAGGTTTAGTATCAACTCTCGCTTTAGGCGAAAGCAGTAAATTTCGATTTAATTGTGCCGCATTAGTAAGCTGTGCCGGCTTAGGTACAAATACCTTACCGTTAAATACAGCATGTGCCCTATCGCCGACAATATTTTTTTGTAACTGGTTGCTAATACCATGAGGATGATTGAGTGCTAGAGCGCTATGCATATCCGCAACTTGTTCCCCCCTTGCCATAGCTAACCCATTAAGGGTAGTTTCAGTTTGTTCGCCTGTTTGCAATATTTCTAAGTTGTGACGCGATACTTTTGCACCGAATGCTAGAGCATTACAAGTATAACGACTGCAACGCGCCTGAGTAACGGCAGTTTTCCCAATGTGAAACGCTTCTAAATTATCTCTCTGAACCCTAGTATGATTCACACTAGCGTTTTCAGAAATCCAGATTTCCGTAACTGCATTAGCGAAATAACCTCTCTTCCCCTCTTCCTCCGTGTTCTCTGCGTCTCTGTGGTTAATAAACTCTTCTACAAAAGTCACTTCCGAACCAGCTTCTACAACAACTAAACAACGCGGTTGCGAAATCACAGGATTGTCACCAGCAGTTGCATACACCAAATGAATCGGTGTCTCAACTACTACATTCTTTTCTACCCAAATCACTGCCGCATCTTGCATACCCGCAGTATTTAGGGCTGTAAATACTTCCAAAGCACCTTCGGCTTGGGCAAAATACTCGTTTACTCGTTCAGTATATGCCGAAGGTAGATTAGATAAATTAGTAACAGTAACACCTTCAGGCAAACCGGAAATAGCTGATAATTTCGATGCGTAAACGCCATTTACAAACACCAAACGGCTATTTTCTGCTTCTGGTAACACCTCATGTTGGAGAGACGCTATATATCGCGTCTCTACATTATTTATTGTGTCAACGTTGAAATTTATCTGTTTTAATGCTGATAAATCTGTAAAACGCCATTCTTCATCGCGGGTTGTAGGCAAACTAGAATGACGCACCCAATTTTTAGCGCTTTCCTTAATTTCCTGCAACCAATGTAGAGACGCGATATGTCGCGTCTCTCCACTATTTAGATTATTCAACAAACCCGTCAAATAAGCATCTCGGTCTAACAAAGTTGCCGTCAAACTAGTAATCTGAGAATTTGGAATTGGGCTAGGAGAAACTTGTATTGTCATCACTACACCCCTACAAATTCTGCATTTTGATCCAAAATCCAATCGTAACCGCGTGATTCCAACTCCAGCGCCAAATCCTTACCACCACACATGAGAATTTGCCCCCGTCCCATCACATGCACGTAATCCGGGATAATATAATTCAACAATCGCTGATAGTGAGTAATCATAATCGTCGCATTTTGCGGACTCGCCAGCTGATTCACACCATTCGAGACAATCCTTAGCGCGTCGATATCCAAACCCGAATCAGTCTCATCCAAAATCGCTATCTTCGGTTCCAACAGTGCCATTTGCAAAATCTCATTCCGCTTTTTCTCACCACCCGAAAACCCTTCATTAACACTGCGATTTAAAAAAGCCGAATCCATCTTCACCACATCCAGCTTTTCGTTAACCAAATCTTCAAAATCGAAAGGTTCCAACTCTTCCAAACCAGCAGCTTTCCGCTTCGAGTTATAAGCAACCCGCAAAAAGTCCAAATTGCTGACACCAGGAATCTCCAAAGGATACTGAAACGCCAAAAACACGCCACTTCTAGCCCTATCTTCAGGTTCCATTTCTAGCAAATTCTGCCCCTGGAAAATCACTTCCCCACCAGTCACCTCATACGCAGGGTGTCCAGCCAAAACCTTCGAGAAAGTGCTTTTACCCGAACCATTCGGTCCCATAATCGCGTGAATCTCACCCGCACGCACTTCCAAATTTACACCCTTCAAAATCGGAGTTCCATCAACATTTGCCGTCAAATCGCGCACCGACAGCACAACTTCACTATTCTCAATAATCATATTCTCTCTTCTCTCTTCTCTTCGCGCTCTTTGTGTCCTTTGTGGTTCGTTAAAAAGAATTTTTTTCTCGCGCAAAGTCGCAAAGTCGCAAAGTTTTTCTTCGCGTCTTTGCGACTTTGCGCGAGTTTTTTAACCTACACTACCTTCCAACTTGAGGCTTAATAACTTATCAGCCTCAAGTGCAAACTCCATCGGTAGCTGATTAAACACATCCTTACAGAAGCCGCTAATCATCATCGAAATCGCATCTTCTGCCGAAATGCCTCGCTGTCTGAAGAAAAATAACTGGTCTTCACCAATCTTAGAAGTCGAAGCTTCATGCTCCACCTTCGCAGTATTATTCTGTACCTGAATATAAGGAAAAGTATTCGCTGCCGCGTTATCGCCAATCAGCATAGAGTCGCACTGCGAATAGTTTCGCGCCCCCTTTGCTGTCGGATTCATCTTCACCAAACCCCGGTAGCTATTACTCGACTTACCTGCGGAAATCCCCTTAGATATAATCGTACTGCGAGTATTCTTACCGACGTGAACCATTTTGCTTCCCGTGTCAGCTTGCTGCCGATGATTTGTCAGCGCAACCGAGTAAAACTCACCCACCGAGTTGTCACCAACCAACACGCAACTAGGATACTTCCAAGTAATCGCCGAACCAGTTTCTACCTGCGTCCAGGAAATCTTAGAATTGACCCCCTGACACAAACCGCGCTTGGTAACGAAGTTGTAAATCCCACCTTTACCGTTAGCATCACCTGCATACCAGTTTTGGACGGTAGAATATTTGATTTCCGCATTATCCAAAGCGACAAGTTCGACAACCGCAGCGTGTAACTGGTTGCTATCGTACATTGGCGCGGTACAGCCTTCCAAATAGGAAACGTAACTGCCTTCTTCGGCAACAATTAATGTACGCTCAAACTGTCCGCTGTCGCCGTTGTTAATGCGGAAATATGTTGATAATTCCATCGGGCACTTAACACCCTTCGGAATATACACAAAGGAGCCGTCGCTAAATACGGCTGCATTCAAAGCCGCAAAGTAATTGTCAGCGATGGGTACAACACTTCCCAAATACTTTTTAATCAATTCGGGATGTTCTTGCAAAGCTTCGGAAAACGAGCAGAAAATTACACCATCTTTTGCCAACTTTTCTTTAAAAGTGGTAGCGACAGAAACGCTATCAAAAATCGCATCTACTGCGACGTTTGCGAGTCGCTTTTGCTCACCGAGGGAAATACCAAGCTTCTCGAAGGTTTCTAAGAGAGTGGGATCGACTTCATCCAAGCTGTCTAATTTTTTCTTCGCTTGCTTGGGTGCGGAGTAATAAATGATATCTTGGTAATTAATGGGCGGATAATTTACACCCGACCAATCGGGTTCGGTCATTTTGAGCCACTGGCGATACGCTCGCAAACGAAACTCCAGCATAAATTCCGGCTCGTTCTTTTTGGCGGAGATGAGGCGAACGATGTCCTCGCTCAATCCACGGGGTATGGTATCCGACTCGATATCGGTAACGAAGCCGTACTTGTAGGGTTGATTGACTAGGGTATTAACTGTTGCACTCATCGGTGTTTCTCTTTAAGGATTCTTTTTAAGGATGGGAGACGGGCAATAGGTCTTCCCGGTATTACCAACAAACTTTTGCCGACTCTTGAAACGGCTGTTAGAATAAGTATAGAGACTAAAACAACAAGTTTGTTGTTTAACTTATCTTCATTTTACGCTAAATTAACAACAAGATTGTTGTTAAAGTCAAATTTTTCTAAATTAATTTTGGGACGAATATGCAAATCGCGCAGCAGTCCTCAACTAAGCAAGATATTCTACAGTATCTTTTGAAACAGACACAGGCGACGGCACTTGAGCTTGCCGAAGCTTTTAATGTCAGTCCCCAGGGAATTCGCCGTCACCTCAAGGATTTGGAGACGGAGAACTTGATTGTATATGCGACATCAGCGCAAACTGGGATGGGACGACCGCAACATCTATATAAGTTAAGTCAGCAGGGACGCACTAGCTTGCGTCGAGATTCCGTTGATAGCTACGGCGATTTTGCTGTTTCGCTGTTGGATACTTTAGCAGAAACGGTAGGACGGGACCAAGTAAGTACGATTTTAAAGAAACAGTGGGAGCGTAAAGCCCTCGAATATCGGGATAAGTTGGGCAACGGTTCGCTGTTTGAGCGAGTTGCGATGTTAGTCGAGTTGCGGAAAGCAGAAGGATTTATGGCAGAGTATCATCCTGTAGAGTCGGATGATTTAAACGTATCTGAAAGCTTTATAATTGCTGAACATAATTGTGCAATTTCCAATGTTGCCGAATCGTTCCCCAGCGTTTGCGGACACGAATTGGAAATGTTCGCGGCTGTTTTGCGCGATTGTACCGTCGAACGTACCCACTGGATTATCGACGGCGAGCATCGCTGTGGATATTTAGTGCGTCAGCCAGCACAAAAAGCTAGCCTATGAATTTAATTGTCAAGTTTTAGTTTAGTTTATAAATATTAGTTAATTGGTAATAGATTTTACTAATTAACTAAACTATTGGAATTCGACTTGATTCTTGGTAAGTATACTGACAACTAAACCTTTATACGTGAGAGAAAATTAGTAATACTCTAGGATGTTGCAAATGCTCTTGTAACATATCGGTTAAAACCATAAGGAGATGTGGAAAAATGAATCTTGAACAAATCTCTCAAAGTTGGCAAAATATTGCTCCTTTATTAATTCCCATTTCAAGTGAAGAAGATTGCGATCGCAGAGAAGAAAAAATTAAGGAATTAATAAAATTAAATCAGCAAGAAAAAGATCCAAAAATTACCCATTTAATTAAATCTATTGCTTTAACCATTGAAGAATACGAAAAAAAGGAATTTCCTCTAGAGAAAGCAACAGGAATTGAGGTACTTCAATATTTAATGACTGAACATGGTTTAAATGAATCAGATTTACAAGAAATAGGAAATCAAAATTTAGTATCAGATATAATTAGGGGTAAACAGGAATTAAACTTGAAAATGATTAAAGTTTTAGCTAAACGGTTTGGTGTTACTGAGCAGACTTTTCTCGGTTAATAATTAATCAAAATTGCTCTTTAAGTTTCCTTATGCAAATGCTGCTGTAACATATCGGTTAAAACTTTTTCGCCTGAAAAAGCATCATAGAACGACTATACTTCAAAAATTTTCCGTCTTTAAGAAAAACTGGATTTTGTTCGTCTTTAGCTAATTCTGTGGCTAAAAATTCAAAGTCCTATATCAGTTTTTAAAAGGATTAAAAACCACAATCTGTATCCCCTCAAAATCTTTTTCATTACGAGTAACTAAAATATAGTTATGATATTTGGTTGTAGCGGCAATGAGTGAATCTAATGGTGGTAACTTTCGACCTTTCTTCTCTAATTCTCCTACCAACTCTCCCCATAACAATATCACTGATAAATCTAATGGTAAAATTCTTCCCTGGAACCCTATAAGTAATTCATTCTCAAACCAATCTTGAATATTCTTTTTCCGCAAAGATTCAGGTAGTTTTTCAATTCCCTTTCTAATTTCACCAATAGTGATTACACTTAAAAAAAGATTGTTTATATCTACCTCTTTAAGCCACTCCATAACCCTTTGATTGGGGTGCTTGGCGATTAATTCAGAAATAATATTTGTATCTAAAATATGGTTCATAACTCTACTTCGCGGTTATCAATATCTCTTTGACGTTCTAAGTCGAGATCCACACCAACGAGAGGAGAATTTTGGAATAATTCAACTAAATTTTTAGGCTCGGTTTTGCGGGGGGGGTTTTCTATTTGTGTGGTTAAATAATCTATTAATTCAATTTTTTCTTGTCTAGTTAAATTGTTTACTTCATTTAATAAGATTTTCACAGATAAATTACTCATTTTAATTTTCCCCTTTCAAGTTCATTAAGGCTTATTTGCTCCTGATTATATCACCCCAATGTTTAAATGCAGAAATGCGATCAAGAATTTTCAGTCCTGATAGTAGCTTAATATGGCTTAATACCTTGTTATCTTAGTAGCATTCGGTATAAGAACCCCCACCACGCGGCTGTGCTTACAACGGTCGTGTTTCTCCGCAACGCACTGGCTGGCTCCCCGCTTGCGGTCGTCAAGCCACAGAATGATAGTTTTTCGTTAAAATGCGTAAGTCCTATATTTATTTTGAGATTTTTAGCTATATTTTATGAATCAGCCTATTCAACCCGGTACACAATTTTTATCCGCAGAAGAGTCAGGAAAAGTTGATGCTGCACTACTTTCTTCACCAGAAAAGTTTTTAACCCGAATAACAATTTCTTCAATGCGAGTTTTAAAGCACATCGCCGAAGAATATGACGTTGCAATTGAAGATTTGACGGTAGAACAGATAATTAACTGGTTTGAGAGAGACAGTAAAATTCGCCGCGAACAAGGAATTGAAGCAGCGTATTTAAAATGGTAAGGTTGGGAGTTAGGAGTTAGGAGTTAGGAGTTATTAATTTACCTTTCCCCCTGCCCCTTATCCCCAAAGGGGACCCCACCTT
>CAXTCQ010000228.1:0-13587 GCA_964242965.1 uncultured Calothrix sp.
GATGGGGAAGATGGGGGAGATGGGGGAAGAGTCACTTTTAACTACAACTGACAACTAACCACTGACCACTGACAACTAACGACTGACCAATTAGTTAAAACTTTTAGAGGCTGAAGCATCATATTGGCAAGATTTTCGTTATTGTATTGCTGGAAGTTAGCAATGTGATTGGTGAAGCTATGAGTCGAAAAATAGAAGTTTTACCCGATGGGACGGCATTGATTGCGCGATCGCTCGAATTAATTTTATCGAAGGTAGACGCGGCAATTAAAGAACGTGCGAGCTTTACAATTGCGCTGTCGGGTGGTAGTACGCCAAAACCACTGTATGAGGCTCTAGCCAAGGAAAATCTGCCTTGGGAAAAAATTCATGTGTTTTGGGGCGACGAACGCTATGTAGCGCCCGACCATGCCGATAGCAACGAACGGATGGCGCGTGAAGCTTGGTTAAATAAAGTTAATATCCCAGCAGCCAACATTCACGCTACGCCCACTCTGGAGGGCAACCCAGAGGCATCAGCAGCTAAATACGAACAGGAACTACAAGCATTCTTCCAAGTGCAACCAGGCGAATTCCCAGCAATGGACGTAAATTTGCTCGGCATGGGCGATGATGGTCATACTGCGTCGCTGTTTCCTCACACAGAAGCATTAAAAGTAACCGATAAGCTTGTAACCGTTGGTAATAAAGACGGCAATCCTCGTATCACCTTCACATACCCATTCATTAACGCCGCTCGGTGCGTTATGTTTGTAGTGGCTGGAGCAAACAAAAGACCAGCATTGGCACAAGTCTTTGCACCTGTTGCCGACGACTCGGTTTACCCATCGCGTTTGATTCGACCACAAGGGGAACTTTGGTGGCTGCTAGATGAGAAAGCTGGCAGCGAATTACAACGATAAAGTATCTACCTTCAAAAATGTAGCATTACATTTTGATACCTCACCGCTCGTACCTTATACTTCAAACTGAATAATACTCTTTGTTTGGGCTGCAAGCGTAAATCTATCCTCTTTAAGAAAGCTTGCAAACCATCAAGTGTGGCTATTATAGCCCTTACACAAGGAGTAGTTGCTAAAATCAAGAGCTAGTACCGCATTAATTTGCTCGTTCAAAATACCCTTCAAGAAGGCTTTGCCTACAAAAAGCTTGAAAAAACAGGTTTTTGAGTATTTTGGATGGGGACTTTATTTCCGCGCCCGTTGTACTAAAGCTCACATGCTGACAAATAAGTTTAGGAGTACGTTCGTTTAAAAGTAATTCCCGTGCTTTCGAGTCAGGGAATTGACCGGGAAATTTTTTAGTTGGTGCAGCGCATCTTCTTAAAATTAATTTTCTGTTTTTTATTCCTACAGCTCCTAGATTTTGCTTCGCTCAACACCTTAATGATGATCTAGAACAAAGGCTTATCTCCATGATCGTCTGCCCTAACTGCAATCACCCGAACCCAGACGGTGCCGTTCAGTGTGAAGCTTGCTACACCCCATTACCTGCTACTGTTAGTTGTCCAAGCTGTGGGGCAACCGTGCAGGCAGATGCATCGTTCTGCGGTCAATGTGGCTATAACTTACGTGCTGCGGCTGCGGCTTTTGCACCTACGGTTGCACCGGATATTCCTTTGGAAGTGCCACCGTTAGTTGCACCCGAACCACTTGTACAAGCACAACCAATCGTGGTGACTGCCCCTGCTAGTACGCCCGATGCACCATTACCACCAACAGTGGTAGCTGCGCCAGAACCTCAACTCGCAGCTACTGAAATCAGCGCTCCCGCACCGAGCGTGACTTCACCGCCAATTGCCCCCCCACCAACGATTACACCCGAACCTGTTGCCGCCGAACCAGAACCTGTTGCCGCCGAACCAGAACCTGTTGCCGCCGAACCAGAACCTGTTGCTGCCGAACCAGAAATGCCGATTGCAACTGCCGAACCTGTAGCAGTAGCACCCACACCATCGCCTTCTCGGACTCAGTTACAGCAAATTACGGCGCAGTTAGTTCACATTCAAAGCGATAGGGAAATCGAATTGCCGCAAAATCTCTCGGTGATTCATATTGGTAAGCCGAACGATCGCATTCCACCGGACGTGGATGTGTCGGGATTCTCGAATTCAGAAATTGTTTCGCGGATTCATGCGGATATTCGCGTAGAAGCTGACGCTTACTATATCGAAGATGTTGGTAGTTCCAACGGCACTTACATTAATAACTTGCCCTTATTACCCGGTAATCGACATCGTTTGCGACCGGGCGATCGCGTTGGTTTAGGTAAAGGCGATTTAATGACATTTCTATTTCAGACGGTAGAAACTTAATTTTTGTCCTTACCGTGATAACACTTACTCTTCTCCATCCATCACAATCTCTTCCTCCCCAAAACTGGACTTTTGAGGATGAAACAATTATCCGCATCGGACGGGCAGACGATAACCATGTATTAATTTATAGTGCGGTGGTTTCGCGCCATCATGTTGAGGTACGGCGAGTAGAAGAAGGTTGGGAAATAGTGAACTTAGGTGCCAATGGAACCTATGTAGATGGAGAACGGATTTTGCAACTACCTGCCAGCGATGGTGTTATTTTTCGCCTCGCACGTTCGGGTCCGCAAATTCAAATTCGTCTGGACACAGGGACATTACTACACACAAGACCAACTAAAGCCACCGATTCTACTGCCGCACAAGTGTCCGGTCACGATGGATAGTGGAATCAAGAATAGTTTTGGTTAAGGGGAAAGGGGAAAGGGGAAACGGAGTAAAACAAGGGATACAACCTTTTTTTCCTTTAACCCTTCCCCTTTAGCCCTTCCAGTCTTAAATGCCTTGGGCTATTTTTTTGCCAACTTTTACGAAATTTTCGTATTGGTGGTGAAGAAAAAAGAAAGGGGTGAGAAATGTTTAAGGGAAAATATCAAGCGTTTTTCTTTAAATCCTTCTATTAAAACTTCGTTAAAACTTTGCCTAACAAGTCAGAATTGAATTAGGCCGTTTTGGCAACAAATGGTGTATTGGTAAAAAATATGAGCGAAAACAGGAAATCAGACCCTTTAGGAGCAAATCAAGCTCCATCAGTTGTTGTTGAGCGGATGGGGCTAAATTGGTTAATCGCAGCTAGTATTGCAACTGCCCTACTGTGGCAAGTTCCTGGTGGTGACTATATTCTCTACCCCTTCACAATTTTGGCGACTTGGTTTCACGAAATGGCACATGGTTTGATGGCTTTGCTGCTGGGGGGAGATTTTCAAAAGTTAGAGATTTTTGGGAATGGTTCGGGTGTAGCTAGCTTTGCTGTTCCTTCGACTTGGGACCCAATTCGTCTGGCATTAGTGGCAGCTGCGGGACCAATGGGACCGCCGTTAGCGGGTGCTGCTTTGATTTTGGCATCGCGCAGTTTTAAGACGGCTTCGTTGAGCTTAAAGATTTTGGGTGGATTTCTGCTCATCTCGACATTAATTTGGGTGCGATCGCTGTTTGGAATCATCGCCATCCCCATATTAGGTATCGCTATCCTTACAGTTGGACTAACGGCAACACGTTGGGTACAAGGTTTTGCTATTCAATTTCTCGGCGTGCAAGCTTGTATAAGTACTTACCATCAACTCGATTATTTATTTAGTAATAACGCTGGATACTTAGGGCTTTCCGATACAGCGCAAATTCAACAGCAATTATTTTTACCTTACTGGTTTTGGGGTGGATTGATGGCGATCGCATCGCTAATTATCTTAGTCCAAAGTCTACGTATTGCTTACCGTCAAGCTTGAATTCGTAAGAAGGAAGTTTGTAGGTTGGGTGTAGCAAAGCGTAACCCAACATTTTCCTTAAAAGATGCGTTTAAAATCAAACTTCTCAGACATCCTTCTAGAATTGTTGGGTTACGCTATCGCTGCACCCAACCTACAAAGGCTAGAAAGGCTTGTTTTTAGTATTTGCAAAATCCCTAAACCTTCATCGTAATTATTTTTTCAAACACGCGATCGCTATCATCTTGATTTTTATTACTAATAGCTTGCTTTAACAAATAAGAGATATGCGGTTTCATCACATCAATATCTGTGATTACAAATTCTTCATTCCCAAACCGCTTAATATTAGCAGCTTGTAATTCTAAAATAGCTTTATCTTGTTTTGCCGCTAGATGAAATAACGGTTTGGCAATAACTTTTCCCAACCAATTAGGTAAACCCCATCGAAAAGTGACTATAGCATAAGCTTTAGTCACTTCTTCTGTAATTGGCGTTAAAAATAGTGAAATAAATAATTTATAATCTTCCTTATCAGTACGATATTCAAGTTGAGCAATACTCGGTAATATAAATCTACCAATCGAAACAACTTCTTTACATCCCGGTGCAAGAATTTGATAAATTAATCCAGAAATACTCTGTTCTCCAAAATAAACCGCTTCGACCATTTTGGCATTACGAGTGATTTTTACAGTAATTTCTTGACGTTGATTGCTGCTTCTGATTAAACCAGCATGAACGAAGTGAGTGTGAGTAGCATCGAGAAAGTTCTCAGCGATATTTTCTAAAGTTACTTTTGATTCCTGCTGCCAACCAAAAGTAGAAAAACCTAGTTTATCGATAAATGGAAACTGATATGGTTGAGTTTTGGGAATTTCATCAGGTTGGCAATAAACCCAAATAAAATTATTTTGTTCAATTACCGGATAAGCAGTGACATTTCGCTTTGTATCATTATTAGTATCACATAATCCCGGTACATCTTGGCAAATACCATTCGCATCAAACTGCCATCCGTGATATTTACAAATAATCGAATCACCCCTTACCCAACCTTGAGAAAGTGGAACATTTCGATGCGGACATCTATCTAATAATGCAGTAGGTTGGTTGCTACTATCTCGAAAGAAAACTAAGGGTATTCCTAATATTGTTTTAGCAATTGGTTTCTGTTTCAACTCACGCGAAGTACAAACAATATACCAATCACTATGTATAAAATTTTTCATCTAATAAAGTTTGTAAAAAGAATATTAAGACTGACGTAGGGTGCGTTAGCGGAGCGTAACGCACCTTGGATACTAGGTGGTCTAGTGTTTATATCGAAAAGTAACTAGAGTGGTTAAAACAAATCGGACTTGAATTAAAACCCAGTAAAATCGGTTGAACCCCACCTTCCATTAGCAATAGTGTATTAGCACGTAACGTACCTTACAATTTAATTTCTGGAATATTACTAATATCTTCACCATCCCATTCAATATCTTGGGTCGAGACTTGTTGCAAACTCAAACCAGTTTTTAAACTAGTTTGTAATGATTGCCAAAGGATTACCCAAATGCTAAAAAATGGCATTGGATCGTCCAAGCTAAAAATTACATCTTTTGTACTTATAAATATTTTTAACCACTCCAAAAATCGATTAGATATAATCGATGAGGGGAAGCCATAAATCAGCATTGCCATTGCAATCATTGCACTTTGATTAGCTTGAGGTTGAATGAGATTATTAGTTAAATTCAAAAAAGCTGATTCTAATTTATCTGATTCTTGAAAAAGATGAATCGCGCTAATTGCTCTAGGATTACATTCTAAAGGATAAACAACTCCATCAGACGCTTCGATGAAATCAAAGGCAATTTGTCCGGTAAAACTTTCCGACTCGACAAACTTTTTTACCCATGACAAAATCTGGGGGCTATCGACAGATTTAAAATAGATACAGGAAGCTTTACCAGCAGTAAATACTGTCGGATATACGGCATGTGCTGTCAATTTTCCTTGATGCGCGATGCTGTAACTACAATAATGTTTACCAGTGATAAATTCCTGTGCTACCCAAGCCTTAGTTTCATTAATTTTTACCTTCGGAATTTGATTTACTGGCTGATTAATAATATGAACATTACTAGCAAAGCGCGAATAAACTGGTTTGAGAATTAATTTATGAGGTGCTGGTAAATTTAAAATATCGATTAAGTCTTGCTGCGATTTGATTAACCATGTTTTTGGTGCTATCAACCCTAGACTTTGGACTCGGCAAATAAATTCCCATTTATTATGTAACCTATTTAATTTTTCGAGAGGTTCGGCAAAAACTTGACAGTAAGGTGTTAATCGTGAAAGTCCATGCGAAATATAAAATATTTCTTCGCAAGTTGGAATCAGTAAGAATATTTTTTCTTGCTTGACTATCTCTACCAAAGCGGTAATATAACCTGCTGGATTAAATCTGGGTGGTGGAACTAAAAAGTTTTTAAAAACATATCTGGAATTACTACAAAGATGATGTTTCATGCTGTCGGCAACAAAAACTTTATTACCTGCAACCGAAAATAATCGCGCTAATTCCAAAGTAACTGGAGCGCGTCCTCCTGTCAGTAGAATATTAATATTCAAGTTAGTATTCAAGGACTATACCCCCTACAGAAAAGCCTGCGGATGTCCCCAATAGCAAAATGGTGTCACCACGCTTAATTTTTTGCTGGACAATTGCTTCGTGTAAAGCCATTGGTACTGATGCTGCAACAGTATTACCGTGATTATGGGCTATCACCATGAGTTTTTCATTAGGAATACTTAGCTGTTTGCTTAGTAAGCGCATTGCCATCAAACTTGCTTGGTGAGGAATTACCATTTGCATATCCTCAATTTTAAAACCCAAAGGTGCAAACAAGCGTTCGAGAAATCCCGGTAAAATTTGAGAACTTAATCGATATACACTTTTACCATCCATCTTAAATAAAAAATACTCCGGGTCGTTACCATATTCGCTTGGATGATACTTATTGCCGCCACCTTGACATTCGGTCAAATGTGCGCCTCGACTATAAGTTTCAATCCGCGAACATAAAATTTGCGAACTATCTTCCTTCGATTTTGCAATAATTACTGCTGCCGCACCATCACCAAATAATGTACAACTTTCAAAATCTTTCCAATTAATACCAAAACTAGAAACTTCGGTAGCGACTAACAGCACTCGCTGGTATCTACCTGCTGCTACCAAATAGGAAATTGTATCTAAACCCGTAATAAAACTCAAGCAAGTAGAGTTAATATCAAACGCAGGAATTCCTAAATCAATAGCACCAAGTTGTTCTTGAATCAACGCTGCATTACAAGGAATCGATTGTTCGGGAATTCCGCTTGTACTGACTATACAATCAATATCTCGAATTGATAAACCAGCTTTTTCTAAGGCAGTTTTTGCCGCAAATGCACCCATTTGCGATGCTGTTTCACCATTTACAAAATGCCGAATCGTTACCCCCGACTTTTTTTCAATCCATTCTGCACTAGTTCCAATACGTTCTCCCAATTCTTGGGCTGTAACTTGCTTTTTCGGTAGGTACTTCCCTGTTGAGATAATTTTAATTTTTCGCTGCTGCAAATTAATTGCTTCCATGTAACTCTCTAACCCCGCGCCTAAGTGATAACACAGTCTTATTTCAATTGCCAGATATAACTACTCCTTTCCTGCTACAAGATTATCTATAAGACTTACGCAAAAATTTTCCCAATTTTAACTAGAAAGCGGGAATACTTAGTAGATGCGTACTAATTAGGTAGATAGGAAAAATCATCGTTTGGGTTAGTCCGTGTGTAGGGGTCCTCTTTACTCCGCCCTTACTGGAGTAGGAAGTAGAGTTATATCCGATTATTTTACGTTTCGTTACAGACTTCGTTTTTTCGCACCTACCTACTATAGCGGGATACGACGGCGTACTCATAAAGGTTCAAAGGAGGCTATCTGAGAATAATCGTTATGCTTTTCTTGAGGCGTACTCGACGAAAGTTGATTTGTACTATAAAACATTACTGCTATTTAGTAACAATTAAAAAATAGCCTAAGTTTACTTCCAACTCTGACTATTGACTGAGGACGAGAAGATCGGACTAGTCTAAAATTAGGTTGAACCTAAATCAAGTATTTTATTTGACTTGTGGCTACTTTTAGGTCGGAGTCAAATCTAATTTTCGCCTTATTAACTCCGATTCTAATTCTATAAAAATTGGTTAATTAACCGGATTGGCAAGCCGAACAACTGAATGCAGATGCTAGATTATGTCCGAAGAATTGATTTATGTTGTACTTCTTTGGAATAGCATAGGTAGGCTGATTGAACATTATATATGTCCAATATGTCCGCAGAATAATTAATGAACCCGATGAATGCAATTTTTTTAATAACTCTGATATAAACTATTGCGATTAAAGCTTCATTGCTATGGAAAAAACGCTCAAGATTCTAGTTGTAGACGATGACATAAATCGAATGGCTATATGCCGTACTTTGTTAGAAGCAGGTTTAGGCATAGAATTATTCGAGGTAAATGATAGTGCTTTGACTATTTCTGCTCTCAAAGCTACTGACTACGACTGTATTTTTCTCAATCAGCAACCCAATAGAGATATTATTAGCTCTATTCATCAACTACGCAATACTGGTATAAAAGTACCGATAGTTGTCCTGACATCTGAAGAAGATGAAGCTGCACTAGAACTGATTGAAGCTGGCGCTACTGACTATTTACATAAGTCTAAGGTATCGCCTTTAACATTTCAAATGGTATTGCGGAATGCAATTCGGTTGTATCGCGTCCAAATACAAGCTGAATTAACCGTGCAGCAGTTGCGAGAAAGTAATAAATTGCTGAGGGAGCAAAATCAAAAACTCGAAGCACAACGACAGCAAATTGAATTGCAGAATGTCAAACTTTCAGAAGTAGCGCAACTCAAATCGCAGTTTTTAGCCACGATTTCCCACGAGTTGCGAACCCCCATGAATTCCATAATTGGGTTTTCACAGTTTTTGTTACGTCCAAAATCGGGTCAACTATCGCAACCGCAACGCGACATGGTTGAACGTATCGTCAATAATGGCAAAAATTTATTAACCCTACTTAATGAAATCTTGGATTTTTCCAAGTTGGAAACAGGGCAAATTAGTCTCAAACCACAAATTTTTGATATTTCAACAGCAATTAATAGTACAGTTGCCGAGATGACACCACTTGCCGAGGCAAAACACTTGTCGCTGCAAGTTACATCTCAACTCCAAAACCCAATCGTTTACAACGACCCGATGCGGGTAAAACAAGTTTTAACGAATTTAGTCTCGAATGCAATAAAATTTACCGAATCGGGTCAAGTTTGGGTAGAAATCACAGAAACATCTGAAAATCGAATTGCGATCGCAGTCCGCGATACTGGAATTGGCATCGATAGCGAACAATTAAAAAATATCTTTGAGGTATTTCGACAAATCGACCAAACTAAAACCCGCAAATATGCCGGTACAGGTCTAGGCTTGGCAATTGTCAAAGCTTTCCTAAATATGATGAACGGTACAATCTCGGTTAAAAGTAAGCTTGGTTACGGTTCAACATTCCGAGTTGAATTACCACGTCAAATCCCTTCTATAAAGGAACAACCGCAACGACAAAAATCAAGCAATACTCCTTTTGGTAAAAAACACCTCCCCAAACAGCAAGAGGTTTTTTCCTTTCCTTGGGATAGAGTCTAAGTCAGTTGATAGAGGCAAGTTAGACATGATTAGATATATATTTAATAAATATTAAATAAAAATATTTTTTTGCTTAAAAATCATAAATCATGCTAATAGAAGACCCTGCTTATACAGATAAAATTCTTGCCGTTGACGATGTTCCCGACAATCTCATCTTGCTTCAAACGATTCTAGAGGTTGAGGGATACGGTATCGACATAGTTTCCGATGGCACGACAGCAATTCAACAAATCGCGGAATCGCCACCAGATTTGATTTTGCTTGATGTGATGATGCCTGTTATGGATGGTTTTGAAGTGACGCGCCGCATCCGTAACCTTCCAAATTTACCATATATACCGATTTTATTATTAACAGCATTTAGCGATGCTGACGCTAGTGTTGTCGAAGGGCTAGATGCAGGAGCAGACGATTTTATTCGCAAACCATTCGACCAAGACGAACTAATGGCACGAGTGCGATCGCTTCTGCGACTCAAGCACAGTTTGGACGCACAACGGGCAATGGCAAGAGCTAGAGAAGACTTTGTGTCGCGGTTGACCCACGACTTACGAACCCCGCTTGTTGCCTCCGACCGAATGTTAACTTTGTTCAAACAAGAAATATTTTGTCCAATTTCCCCGGAAATGCAACAAGCAATTTCGGCAATGATTCGCAGCAACCAAAACTTATTAGGTATGGTAAATACCTTACTCGAAGTTTCGCGGTTTGAAGCCGGTCAAAAGAGCATGAATTTTGAAAGCTGCAACATGGTTGAAGTAGTTGAAGAAATTGCCCAGGAACTGAATCCGCTTGTCGAAGAAAAAGAAATAGCTGTAAAAGTTGATACTAGTAAGTTGCCTCAAAGCAGCGACGCGGCAGTTGTTACAGGCGATCGCTTGGAATTACGACGGGTAATAGCGAATTTGCTCGGCAATGCCATTAAATTTACTGACGCAGGTACTATCACAATTCGCATTTACGAAACATCATCGCCTCATACAGGTCAAGCCTCAGTCACAATTGAAGTCGAAGATACTGGCTATGGTATCGCGCCCGAAGACCAACCACAACTCTTCGAGCGCTTCCGACAAGGCAAAAATAAACGTGCTGGTAGCGGTTTGGGATTACATCTTTCGCGTCGCATCGTCGAAACTCATGGTGGTACAGTCGAAGTTACATCTGAATTAGGCAAAGGCAGTACATTTACTGTGCATTTACCCAAAGTTTAATTAGGGCAAGAGGGAGTAGCGAGTGGGGAGGAGCCACAGAGGAAGCGGGGACTCCCTCTGAATCACGCATGTGGCGTTAGGGAGTAGAGGAAGTACCGGAAGTATGAAAGTAGATAATATTTCTCGCTCCCTAACCTCCACAATAACTCGACTCCCTAATGCCACTCCCTACTCCCTACTCCCTATTTGCGTGTAAAAAATATCAACCTTGTGGTCTATTAAGTACACTGAAAAATTACTACATGTGGATGGTGCTTTGGCATAATAGTTACCATTAATATATGAAAGGTGATTCGAAAATCATTCTTATTAAGCTAAACTTATCGGCTTACACTGCTACCAAGAATCCATAAAGTCATAGCTTAACTGTATGGATAATACACAACTGTATTAAAACATGTAACAACAAACAAACCTAGCTTCGACCTTTTACTATTCAGTTTGAATTGTTAGTAGTAAAATTAACCATACAGTTACATTTTTGAATGTGCTTTTGTAGATAACTTAAAGCCTAGAGCCTATTCGTAATAGCTGAAGAAAAGCAGAAAAGCTTCATGACGAAGGGAACGAAAGAAAAAACTCACAACCCCTAATTTGTTTGATTGGCAAATTGATAGCAATCTAAATATTAACGGACACGAAAACATGACAACATCTACACCTACTCGCGGTCAAATCGAACGTACTCTGTCTCAACGTATTCAAGCGTTTTATCGAGAACAACTCGGACATCAACCAAGTAAAGTTACTTGCCAATTGAGCGATAGCAATCTGCTTATAGTTATCGAAAATTCTATTACTCCCCCAGAACTATTACTTGCCCAATCAGGTCGGCAAGAACTTGCAGAACAGGTTAGATCGGATATTGATGAAGCGATTCAACCTCAACTTAAAGAAATTATCAAAGAAATTTTGAATGTGGATGTTTTGGAGTTGCTAAGTGACGCAACTTTAGAAACAGGTCGCACTGGTATAATTGGCGTTTTATCAGATACACCGACTTTTCGCGCTCCATCAGCCGTTTCCAAAATGCGAAGACGCGAACCAGGAAGCCGAAACGAAGACGAACAAGAAGAAGAGTAAATTTAATTGTAACTATTGTTGACTCGAATCGCAGGTTCTGTAGGAATTATACTCCTGACAAAGGTAACTATGAATCATTACTTCTAAATCTTCAATCGTGTAAGGCTTAGAAATGTAATCATCAAAGCCTGCCATAATTAGGCGATCGCGTTGCTCCTTTCCAGCTAAAGCAGTAACTGCGATCGCGCGAATGTGGTAAGTCAGAGGGTCTTGCTTTAAAAGTCGGACTATATCTATACCACTTTGATTAGGTAACAAAACATCCAATAAGATTAAATCTGGCTGATGCTCTTTGGCAACAAGTAATACAGATGAACTATCTTGCTGACAAATATATCTACAGCCAAACAAATCTAAAGCATAAGTCATCAGTAGCAGATTATCTTCATTATCTTCCACCGCCAAAATTAAAGGTTTCCGCGAGCCTTGGGCTTTCTCCTCGCTGATTTCGTTATTTATATATCTACGTGCTAGTTCCATTTGGTCTCCAAAAGACTGAGCTTGTATCAATAGTTAGTTACGAAACAATGCTGAGGCATCCTAAAGAGCGGGAAAACTGCGCTCATTGGAGGTTGGCTCCGATCTCAATGACGCATAATTTGGTCGTTTTTGCCTGTTGCCAATTAGCTCCCGCTTTGTCCAAGCTTATGTACTGAGATAGTCCTCTCGATTATACCAAAAACTAGCTCGGCATACTACCACTATTTTTTGTATACATTTAATAATTTAATAATTTTTTAAACTTCAGTAGTTACACGATTAACATATACGAGTTTGTTGACAAGACAGAATTAAAATATGTGCGTTGACTGCAAACGGCTAGTTTGCCGACGTAAACGCTACTCTACGACTCAAGCATACTACAAAAATTATTTTTCATGATTATGCTATCTATAACACAGCTAGATTAGCTGTGAGATTCGGTAATCCAGGGGGAGTAAGCCTATATAGGGGTTCCTAATCTTTGTGAGTTACAACAATCATAGGGGTACAGCATTGCTGTGCCCCTTTTTGAATACCCCTATTTGACAAATGATTGTATTTCATTTAATCGTCATAACTCAATCCGCTTTAAACTACAAACTTAAAATAAATTACTCCTACCCCCTTGACATTTATGTAATACGTTTGTAGTATTAAATCAAGAAACGAATTAAGAAATATCGAGCAAATCTCCATAACAGCTTATATAGGAGGTAGATATGGGAGGCGATGGCAATGGTTCACATTCGCTTTGAAGGTCGTTCATACGATTTGTCAGAAACGCAACTTAAGCTAGCGGCAAATATGAATGACAACACAATTAGACAGCGACTAGCACAGCATTTCGACGTGCATCTAAACCGCTTTGAAACTTATGTAATTGACCGTCCAGCAAGCGGAGATTTAATCGTAAGACCTGAAGCAGTTTATGGATGAAAAGTTAGGAGTTAGGAGTTAAGAGTTAGGAGTTAGGAGTTAGGAGTTAGGAGTTAGGAGTTAGGAGTTAATAATGAATAACGAATAACTAATAACCAATTACTAATATCGTCCCGCACCCTAACAGGTAAAGCTTACATACATATCTGGTTTAAACAACATGTAGGTTCAAATCCTACCACCTGCATTTGAGGGGGTGTAGCCGAAATGGTATAAGCGCAGTGTAAAAAACAGCTTTACGCGACTTGTGTGGGGTAATTAAAAATCAAGCCAAAAACAAGATTTAACAATAAAAAAATCTGTACGGGCGGGTTCATAAGAAAACTATATATGCTAGAGAAATCTCCATAAACCCGCCCAAAAAAAATCTGTCCGGG
>CAXTCQ010000229.1:0-13554 GCA_964242965.1 uncultured Calothrix sp.
AGTTAGAGATTATACCCCATGTCATGCAATCTGGTTTGGAATACAACCACCTGCACATCCAAATTACAAACGAAAACAGTATTATTGCTCCGGCTGACCTGAAAAGCTAGAAGTATTTGAGTTAGAATCGGGCGATCGCGCAGCGACTCCAGAGGAATATCGCAAATACCAAGCTTTAGCAATTAACCTAGTTGAACCGACAATAGAAGTTTCCGAAATGCAGGTGCTAGAAATACCGGAATTAGATTTGAAGAAATATCTCACTTGCTTGTTATACAAAGCGAGCTTTTCGGCTTGCACTATGCTGAATTGAGATACTGTTCTCTTAAATTTTTACAAAAATTATTTATATAAATTCAAAGTATTTTGAATTTCTTGAGCGATTTCCTGACGTAAATTCAAAGGTAATAAAACTTCGACTTTAGAGCCTAAAGCTCGCAACCATCTAAGAACATAATAATCTGTAACTCGATAATATACTTGGTAGTAAGCATCGGTACTTGGGCGAGATTGGAGAATTTTTAGAATTGCCTTTCGTTGTTCGGGATTGAGGGTGTATTGTTGAATTAATTCAGTTGCTCGCTCCGACCTAATTCTAGTAAATGTATCGTGAATACTAATGCCATCAATATAACGCTGATGAAAATCTTGCTCAAACCGTAATATCATTAGTGCCTTTTCTTTATAAAAGTCGTGTCCCCAAGCTTCTTTTAATTTTGTATTGATATTTTTGGGAGTTGGTAGTTGATTATTTTCATATATTTCTCTTAATAACTGAGAAACGCGCGTATCATTCCAATCCAGGGGTTCTAATCGTTGAGAAATAATCCGGTCTAGACGGTATTTATACCAGTTGATATCGCCTTTTGGAGTAGTACCATAGGCACATAAGTATTTAGCACGCTCCATGAAATAAATACAAACGGGGTAAACAACGCACTCTTTAATCTGATTTTGGTGGGCACTATGATAAGTCAAAAGTAAAGGAAGAATTTGCCCAGAGTCCCAAATTTCTTGCAATTCGCTCTGGATTTGGTCTACTGTGTCTTGTATTGGACTCGATTCTGGTACTACATAGTCAACATACAAAAAAATGCGATGGGTATCTTTATCAATTTCCTCTTCTGAAAATTCTTCAGCCAGTACAGGTAAACTAGGGTCAAGAAAACTAAACATACCTAAAGTTTCGGCTAAATAAGCCTGATTTTTTATACTTAGTTTTGTTTCAACACTAATATTGTCTAATTTAATTACAATTGGTAATTTTTCGACTCGGTGATAATATTTGCTTCTACCTGTGGTCTGATTTACCCTTTGCAAATAGTTGCGGCTAACTAATAAATCGAAATCACTTTGCAGTGATTTGCGAACTTGAGCAAACAATTTTTCGTCTAAAAGTTTTTCTAGTTCTGAGTCTGCGATAGGTATTTGTGTTTGTAGAGAATTTTGCCATTTATCTATGGGTACTTCCGATTCTAATAACCATTGTCTGATTGTTTTGACGCAAGCACAATTAGAGTCTTGATGGTTAAGGATATCTGCTTGTGTTTCATCCTTGTGGGTTTCGGTAAAAAAAGCTTTACGCCAGTCAGTATAAGTGAAGCTGCCAGCGAGACTTGTGTAACCTTTTTCGCTATAAAGCCAGCGTAGGAACGCCCATAATCGGATAGCACGGGTAAGATTTTGACTTTGGTCGAGAGAACCATTTGCAAGTTTTTGCAAAAGCTTACAATCTGGGTAATCTTTAAATAGCGTATTCACAATGGTTTTGGCTGTTTGAGTTATGTTTTCTAGATTAGCAGCTATTGGGAAGAGGGTATTTCCGATGCTGTGCCATAATGGGCATGGCAATTTTGTGATACATCTACTGCATGAGTACATTTGAGTTTGATGAGTATAAAGTAGACCATTTATTTTTGCTGATTGGTGAGAATCCTTTGCCTAACTATGTGGCAGCGAAATTGTTGTTAAACAAGTGTGGAACTGCATATTTAGTACATACGACAGATACCGAAAAATCAGCGAAGCGACTGCAAACTATTCTCAAAAGTGAGTTAAATGGGTTTAAGGGTGTAGAGTTGCGATCGCTCGGTGATTACGAGTCAGATGCATTCCACATTCAGAAAAAAATTAGGGAAGAACTAGGAAAAATCAAAAGTGGAAAAATAGGGCTGAATTATACTGGTGGAACAAAAGCAATGGCTGTACATGCTTACAAAGCAGCTTTCGCTGATTGTCCTGATGCTATTTTCAGCTATCTTGACCCTCGCAGGTTAGAAATATGTATAGATAGGGAAGATAGAGAACGCGATCGCTTAAAGATAAAACCCGGTACATTACAAGTTCAACTAGTCAAAATTTTCCAACTACATGGGTTAGAGTTAAAAGCAAATCCCACACAGCAGCCACAATCAGGAACATTAGCAGCAGAATTTGTTAAAGTGTTCCATGAAGAGATTAAAGCAAAGCAGTGGTTTGATTGGTATTATAAGATATTTTGTGAAGAAGCGCGTAGAAAAAAAGGAAATGGTAGTTGGGGAAATTGGAAAAGTAAGACTGACTTAGCAAAAATATCAATAGGTTTGGATAATTTACCACAAGAAATTATCACAGCATTTCAAGAAGAGAAATTTATAACGGACGATAAGAAGCTTTCTTTATCAGCAGTAAAAACAATAGGCACTTTTTCAGAAATTGAAAGTTTTTGTAAATGGCTAGATGGTTTATGGTTCGAGCATTATGTGTTAGGACAAGTCCAGAATATTGCTAGTAGCTGCTTTATCGGAGACTATGGGCTTAATTTTGAAATCCCTCTTACAGGTACTAAAGATGGATTTGAATTTGATGTAGCCTTTACACGAGGTTATCAACTTTTCGCACTTTCTTGTACAACAACTAGCGATAGAAAATTATGTAAATCGAAGCTTTTTGAAGCTTATCTCAGAGCAAGAAGGATGGGAGGAGATGAAGCTAGGGTTGCTTTGATTTGCTGCTCTAATGAACCGGATACTCTCAAAGCTGAGATTGCAGATTCTACAAATGATGACAAAATTCAGGTTTTTGGACGCGAGCATTTAACAAATTTATCTCAAGAAATTGCTGGTTGGATTGCTCAAAATGACCGGGAGGCATCAAAATGAGTCAATTGACAGTAACTTTCATTGATACTACAGGTATTCAAGGCTATGTATTTAGTAGTAACCGCTTACGAGAAAATATCGGAGCATCGCATTTAGTCTCTGCTGCTACAGGAGAATGGGTAGAAAAAATATTAGAACAATTAGGAATACTTAAAGATAAACAAAAAAAAGCAATTGAAAGTAGTGACTGTAAGGCAGAATTAATTTATTCGGGAGGTGGTAATGCATTAATAATATTTAATTCCGAACAACTAGCAATAGAGTTTACTAAGATTCTGAGTCGAAAAGTATTATTAGAAGCACCTGGGCTTAATTTATTAGTTGCCCATGAAAATTTTGATTGGGACGGGCAAAAAAAGCTATATCAAGTAGTTCAAGATTTAGTAACAGATAAAATCGAGCGGCAAAAACATGAGCGTATTGTTTCTGCTCCGCTTCTTGGGTTAGGAGTAACAGCAAGTTGTAATTCAACTCTTTTACCAGCTATAGATAGAAGCGATAATTATATTAAGTATGAGGATAGCGAAGGAGAAAAAAGTTATTTAATTTCTAGAGAAACTAAACAGAAATTAATTGCTGCTCGCAAAGCTAATGATAAGTTAAAAAAACTATTTGCAGATGTATTTGATACAGGTATTTATCAATTTCCATACAGGACTGATAATTTAGGGCGATCGCAAGGAGAATCAAGTTATGCTGCGGTGATTCATGCTGATGGTAATGGTATGGGTAAACGCTTTCAAAAATATGGCGATAAACGAGAAAATCGAGATTATATTAATGCAATGCGAGAACTATCACGCAGCATTCAACAAGCAGGAGAGAAAGCGTTAATTGCTGTCACAGAGACTATTGTTAATTCCATTGCCGAAGCTAAAGTAGTAGGTAAATTAGGAGAATTCTTATTAAAAGGTAACTATTATCTTCCTTTTCGTCCTTTAGTTTATGGTGGTGATGATACGACCTTTGTTTGTGAAGGTCGATTGGGGTTAGAATTAGCAGCTTTATATCTTCGAGAGCTTGAAAAACAAACAGTAGCTGATAGTAAACAACTAACAGCTTGTGCAGGTATTTGTGTTGTCAAAACTCATTATCCATTTGCACGAGCATATGAACTTAGTGAAGCTTTATGTCGGCAAGCAAAGAAGTTTGTAAAAGACAAAAAAGAGTTTGAACCTGAAGGGTTTTCAGCACTTGATTGGCATTTAGCAGCAAGTGGTTTATCTGGTTCGATTTCAGAAATTCGCCAACGTGAATATCAAGTAAAATTGGGTCAAGAAAAACCAAAAAAACTAAATATGCGACCTGTACGACTTAATAAACATGATAATGACTGGCGTACTTGGGAAGGTTTCACTGAAGTTATTAGGAAATTTAACGAAGATGAAAAATGGTGCGATCGCTATAACAAAATAATGGATTTGCGTGATATCTTGCGTCAAGGCTCTATCGCAACTAAAGATTTTCTAAGGAATAAAGGTTTAGAAAAATTACCTGATTTTCCTAAGTGTAGTGATGATATCGATAAGTTAGCAAAAGAAGGATGGTTAAATGATACATGTGGGTATTTTGATGCTATTGAAGCAATGGAATTTTATCTAGCATTGGGTGAATAAAAATGATATTTAAACTAAAAATAAAGTTACTAAGCGATACTACTTTCGGTCGTGGTGATGGTGTTGCAGGGCTAATAGACCAAGAAGTAGAACAGGATAAATATGGATTTCCCTATTTGCGGGGACGCACTCTCAAGGGTTTATTAAGCGAAGAATGTGATAATCTAATTACTATTTTACCAGAAAATAATCAGAAAAATTACTGGGCAAATATAGCTTGTAAATTATTTGGTATTCCAGGTAGTAAATTAGAAACAATTGCAGCAATGCATGTAGGAGACGCATGTTTACCCGATGATTTGCGTCAAGCTGTTGCTTATGAAATAGATAACGAGCAACTTACAAATCAAGATGTTCTAAGTTCGCTAACTACTATTCGTCGTCAAACAGCAATCGATTGGGAAAATGGTATCGCTGACGAGGGAAGTTTACGGTCTTTTCGTGTTGTAATCCGCGAGCTAGAATTTCAAGCAGATTTATTATTTGAAACTCAACCAAGCGATGAAATGTTATCGCTTTTGGCAGTGGGTACGCTAGCATTACGACGTTTAGGAAGCGGACGAAATCGAGGTCGAGGTCATGTTAGTTGCACTTTACATGATACTGATGGCAATGAAATTACACAGCGAGACTTAAAGCTATTTGGAAAGGTTGGGGAAACAATTTCATGAAAGCAATTACTTTTTCGTTATATACAAAACAACCATTACTGGCTACCTCATTTCAAGGAGACCCTAATAGTGATGTTTCTTATTCTTACATTCCTGGTGGGATGATTCGTGGTGCGATGATTGGACGTTATACTAAGCATCATAATCTCTCAGAAATCGATTTAGAAAACAAAGAAGCACAACGTCTATTTTTTGACAGTAAAAAAATAAAATATTTGAATGCTTATTTACTTAGTAGAAAGAAACAGCGTACTCTTCCCGTAGCTCGTTCCTGGTTTAGAGATAAAGATACAGAACTTAGTGAAGAAGTACTCAATATTACTGCTTATGACTTTAGTGTTGAGAGAAACGAGGGTAAACCTGAAACTCCTAAATTTGTTGGAGAAGGATTTTGGACAAAAGAAAGTGGTTGTATTAGGTCTTATAAAGAAAAGCGACGCATAAATATTCATAACCGACGCGATCGCACTAAGGGTCGTTCGAGTCAAGCAACAGGTGAGGGAGAAATTTTCCACTACGATGCTATTGATGCGGGACAAACTTTTCAAGCTGTAATTTTGTGCGAAGAAATAGATACACACTTATTAGAATTACTATGTAAATCAGAAGACCTCTGGTTAGGTGGTTCTCAAAGTGCAGGTTATGGACATACTCAAATTACAGATATTCAGTCTTATGATAATTGGAATGAAATAGATTCCCCTGATAACCGTACCGAACATGATAATTTTACAATTACACTCCTCAGCGATTTGATTTTGCGAGATAAATGCGGACAGTATGCAGTTATTCCCCCATCTCCACAACAAGCATCTACACCACTAACAAATATTTTAGAGAAAGCATTAAAAAGAATATTAGAATTAGACGATATACAACTTCAACCAAAAGAAAGTTTTACTAGCAGTACATTAATCGGTGGATTTAATCGTAAATGGGGATTACCTTTACCCCAAGTTCCTGCATTAGCAGCAGGTAGTGTATTTGTTTTTGAAAATATTGAGATAACCCCAGAACAAATACAACAATTAGAAGGTGAAGGTTTAGGAGAAAGGAGAATTGACGGGTTTGGTAGAATTGCAGTGAATTTACGAGAGGATAATTATTTCAAATTTGCGTTACCCGAACAACCGAAATTATCAAGCCAGATACAATTAGAAAATAAATTATCCCGCGATATTGCAACCCGAATGGTTGAAAGATTACTCCAAGAAAAAATAGAGCAAAAACTCAAAAAAGAGCTTAGTTATCTAACGATAGAAGGAAATATTTCTAATAGCCAACTATCTCGTTTACAACTAATAGCTAGACAAGCATTACCAACAGGAAACTGTGGTTTAGTTCTGGAGCTACTAAATAACTTACCATCTAATGCTAGCGGACAATTTGAACGAGCTAAAATTGGTAACGAATCGTTTAAGCAGAAGTTACAAATATGGTTAAATAATCCCAAATCATGGATTAGCAACAAACAGGAATTAACAGCCAAGATTAGTAATGTCGAAAGTACTTTTAATCATGAACTAGCTAATAAATATACATTACGCTTAATTATGGCAGTTGCTAAAAAGGCAATGAAGGAGAGAAAATAATGATTAATGAATATCTAAATAAACGCCTAGAAAAGCGCAATCAACGTTACATTAGCGAACGGATAATAGTCAAAGGTACTTTAGTTTTAGATACACCAACTTGTTTAGTAAGCGGTGAGGTTGATGGTGATGTAGATTTAATTATTTTACGAGACAGCATTGAAGAAAAAGCTTTGCTAATGGGTTCATCAATTGCTGGTGCGTTACGGAATTATTTACGAGATTATCAAAGTGGATATTCTGCAATAGAATCATCCTTATTATTTGGTGGACAACGCAGTGAAGAAGAAGGTGAGCAAAGTCCATTAATTGTTAACGATGCTCTAAGTTGCGAAAAAATTAGAGTTGAATTGCGAGATGGAGTTAAAATTAATAGTATTACCAAAACTGCTGAGGAGGGGGCAAAATATGATTTAGAGTTATTAGAAGCTGGAACAAAGTTTGACATTTACTGTGAATTATTGATAGAAAACAACAAAGAGCAATTAATCAGAGAATTAGTAATTGTTCTTCAAGGATTAGAAAAAGGTGAAATTTCCATCGGTATGAAAAAGCGACGAGGGTTTGGTCGCTGTCATGTGGAAAAATGGCAAGCATGGCAATTTGATTTACGAGAAAACGAACAACGCATAAAATGGTTAAATTTCCCTCATTGGACAAGCGGTTTATTAACCGAATATTCTACATATGACTCAATTACTGATGCTTTGAGTATATCTGTGGATGGAGAAGATAAATATGATACTTTTGTAGGGAGTGACTGCCGCGATCGCATTACTATCCAAGCTAAATTTACCCTCGCAAGTCCTTTGTTAATTCGTTCCGGGCAAGCTTCTACAGACAAAGCACCCGATGTCGTACACCTTAAATCTCGACGTAATGGTGAGTTGAAATCAATATTATCTGGTACAAGTTTAGCGGGTGTATTGCGACACCGTGCAGAGAGGATAGTTAATACTCTCAAGAAAGATACAAATATTATTAACAAGATGTTTGGTTTCACTGATAAAAATACAAAAGAAGCGAAAGCTAGTCGTTTAATTGTCGATGAAGTTGAAATTAATGACACCACAGATTTAGTACAAAATAGGATTGCGATCGATAGATTTACAGGTGGTGCTTTACATGGAGCATTATTTAACGAGCAACCTATTTTTGGAAATGATAAAACAAATTTAGAAATCACGCTTCAATTGCGTCAACCAGAAAAGTATGAAATTGGGTTACTACTTTTATTGCTCAAAGATTTATGGACTGGTGATTTAACTGTAGGTGGAACCAGTAGTATTGGACGAGGAAAATTACAGGGTAAAGAAGCAATTATTAAACATGGAGAGAAAACCTGGATAATTTCACAAAATTCCAACGATAAGTCTTTGATTATAGATAATCCTGAATATTTACAAAATTTTGTTACTGCTTTAGCTTTACATCAGGAGGTAAAAAATTGAATAAACCAAAATGTAAAATTTTAGAAATTTCAGCTAATTTTAACCTGGAAAAATGGCTGAAAGAACAAGCGAGTAAGTACAAATTAAAATTTTTATTAGCACATGCTGAAGATGGTGTTATTTGGGGTAAATTCCAAGATGGAAATTTGATAACAGCAGATAGTATGTTTTCTGAATTTGCTAGATTACGTAAATTGACATTACAGCAATGTCGTATTTTTGGCGAAAGTTCTGAGATGATGATTTGGCAAACAGATGATGGTTTTAAAGCTCGTGTGGTTGAAGATGAGCATCTGAATAAAAAAGAATATATTTACGAATATCAAATACTTTGGGGTACGCATGGTGATAAACGCGAACAAGAAGGTTTTACTTTACTTTGGGATGGCAAACAAGGACTCAAACACGCTGTACCTTTTACCGATATTGAACTAGAAAAAGATGGGAAATTAAAAAATCCAGTTCGTTTGCAAGTAAATCATTATATTGATTACGATCGCGCTGGTGTTGCACGTATTTATCTTAGTCGTTTGGTGAATCTAACTGCCAAGGAAATTAAATCATGAATCCAAGACATATTAAAGTAATTAGCGATTGTAATCGTATTGCTGTAGCACCTTATAATTTTGTAGAGTTACCAAATGCCATAGTTGAGGTTAAAGAAGAAGATTTTCCCCAGCAGAATGTTTATTCCGAAAATCACTATACGGGTAGAATTAATTGCACGCTCACGACTAAATCTCCTTTATATATTCGCTGTGGGTTAACTAAAGAAGAATTTAAATGTAGTACAGAATCGAAAGATTTACCTAATTTTTTCTATACTCAGCCAGAATTTAAACATTTAAAACCTGTACTTCCTGGTAGTAGTTTGCGAGGAATGACTCGAAGCCTTATTGAAATTATCAGTTTTAGCAAAATTACAAAAGTTACTAATAGAAAGCCTTTTTATCGTTCTTTAGGAGATAAAGCTCTCAAAGAAATATATGCTTCTAACTTCATTGAAGAATCAGAATTAGTACATCCTCATAATTCAGGTAAAAAGATTCCTTGTTATCGCTCTAAGGTTCATGCTGGGTTTATAAGAAGGAAAAGTAATAATGTTTATATAATTGAAGAATGCAATTATGGACGTATTGATAGAAGTCCTAGTAATAAAGTTATTCCAAGCTTAGTAAATAAGCCAAACCTTCCGAATAAAACGCTTTACCAAGGTAGTGGTGCAGGAAAAACGCCAAGTTGGGACTATCAAAATAAAACTATTTATGTTCAAGTTGATTCACGAGAGACAAATTATTTTTTTAAGCGTCAAGTAAATAGCAAAGGGAAACAACGTCATCCCGACCTTTATTTACGTTTTCGTAAAGTACATCAAGCAAGTTATGAAGCAACTACAGGTTTTTCGCCAGGAAAATTAGTGATTACTGGTGACATGCAACACAAGCATTTAGAATTTGTGTTTTTAAATGAAAATTTGAAAGAATATCAAGTTAATGAAGAAGTTATTAGACGTTTTCATGATGACGACCAAATAACAAAGTGGCAAGAAGATGCTTTTCCAAAAAGTAGACCTAATCAAAGCCGTGAAAAGGATGGGCATCTTCGAGATGGAGAACCTGTTTTTTTCCTATTAAATGAGGATGAAACAACAATTCGTTTTTTAGGTAGAGCGCAAATGTTCCGTTTGCCTTATGATTTATCTCCCTATGATTTAATTCCCGAAACTTTACGCGATCGCTCTAAAACTGATATCGCTGAAGCTATTTTTGGATACGTTGGTGGAGAAAACAGAAAGGAATCTCGTGCAGGAAGAATTTTTTTTAGTGATGCAGTTTGCACCCATTCAGCAAATGTTTGGTATCAAGGAGATTTTGAGAAAACTCTGACACCGAAAATTTTAGGTAGTCCAAAGCCAACAACATTTCAACATTATTTAACTCAGATCGGGACAGAAAAGGAAAATCTTGGACATTATTCACCTCAGAAAGAGGAAGATAAAACAATAATTCGCGGTCATAAACTATATTGGCATAAGGGGAGTAATCCTAATATTGAACATCCTGGTGGTGATAGTGCAACTGGAACTCAAATCACTAAAATAAAACCCATAAAGGCAGGTGTATCATTTACTTTTAATATCAATTTTCAAAATCTCAGCGATATTGAATTAGGTGCAATACTGTGGATATTAAAGATAGCCGCAGACCCTAAATATTGTCTATCGCTGGGTATGGGTAAGCCTTTGGGGATGGGTGGTGTTAAAATTGAGCATGAGTTGTTTTTGAATGCTCGTCAAGAACGTTACTCCAAACTATTTAATAATACTCAGTGGTTAACAGGAGAAGAAAATCAGAGCGATACCACATCAAAATCTGAAGCTTGTATTAACGCTTTTGAAAAATATATTACCGATAATATTCATCCAGATGATCATCCAGAAGGATACAACGCTACCAAATTAGACGAAATACCTCGTATCCAAATGCTGTTGTTGATGTTGCAGTGCGATAACCAACTTTCAGCAAATGATACTCGCTACATGACTATTGATGCGAAAGAATACGTAAATCGTCCAGTACTTCCAACTCCATTTCAAGTAATGGGTGTTCCAGAACAAGATAAACGAAGGTTTCGCAGTAATACTAATGGAAACCTACCAAAACTAAAAAAAGATTCCCCAAAATTTACAGAAGGTCAGGTTTTAGATGCAACGGTTTCCAACATAAAAGGAGTTGAAGTTACCTATCAATTACCAGATGGAACTAAAAAAACCACAAAAGAGCATAAACAATCACAATTTTTGGAGGAAGAACAAAATGTCAAAGTCAAAATTACAGCTTTAAAAGATGACGGTAGCATCAAAAATATTAAATATTATGAGTAACGCAACTCAAATTATAATTCCCCACCTTTTCCATACTCTCACCACCCACCATCCCCATAACTTCCAAACTCAAGCGATCGCATTCTCAACCGTCAAGATATCCTCACGGGTTCCGGGAAAATAGAAACCGCGTCATACCCGACGAAGTACAGCTACGATAATATAGCATTGGAGCAGTTTGCTTTTTGGAGGTTCAATACAATGGCTTTTAGCAGTTACAAAACTATTAGCGAGGTTCTGAAAGAATTTCAAGTTACCTATACTGAATTGAATTTTATGGGGTTAGCTGAATTTGAAATTCCTGATTACTTCCGGGATGACTTAGAATTTGTGATGCGGGAAGGAGTTGTTTATAATTCCGAGTTTGCCATCTGTGAAAATTTGATATATCCAGTTTTAAAAGAAGTTTGGAAACGCTACACCAGTAAGTTTACTTTATGGAGCCACCAATCTCTTAACTATAACGAGAAATTATCAGGTTTTCCTGAGTATATTCTGGCACGTAGGTCGCCTTTAGGAAAGGTAGTTTTTGATAAACCATATTTTATTTTAGTGGAAGCTAAACAAGATAATTTTGAAGCTGGTTGGGCACAATGTTTAGCTGAAATGATCGCGGCTCAGAGGCTAAATGGCGAAATTTATGTAACTATATTTGGTATCGTTTCAAATGGAAAAACTTGGCAATTTGGCAAGTTAGAGGAAAAAAACTTTACTACAAATATCAATATTTACACAATTCAAAATTTAGACCAAATATTTGCTGCCGTTAATTATATCTTTCAACAGTCTGAATCACAGCTAAATAATTTAGTAGCTGTCTAATTTATTAATAAGTTAATACACTTTTAAACCGTATAGATCGTAATACTATGTAGGTTTTGATGTTTTCCCAAAATCGATCCCCCTAAATCCCCCTTGGGAAGGGGGACTTTAAAAGGCTTTTAGCCCCCGAAATTATTAATGCCGCGATCGCAGAAAGTCTCGACCCTTTCCAAGGGGGACTTTAAAAGGCTTTTAGCCCCCCTTGGAAAGGGGGGTTGGGGGGATCTAAATCTTTAACCGAGCAGTGTTGGTATAGATCGGACAGGTAAGATGCCTTTCCGACTACAGGACTTTCATCTAATACATGTATTCTTATATGCTCGACAGCTTACTTAGCATCCCTATGACAGACAAGTTCCAATCCGTCATCCCTCAATTTTTCCACACCCTTACCACCCATCAACCCCATAACTTCCAAACCCAAACCATCACCCGCATTCTCAACCGTCAAGATACTATCCTTCGCGCACCTACTGGTTCGGGGAAAACTGAAACCGCGATCGCACCCTTTCTTTTTGCCAAAGCTCTCAATCTCGACTTTCCCAATAAGCTAATCTACGTTGTACCCCTGCGTACCCTTGCCAACAGTTTGCGTCAAAGGGCAGAAATTTTAATTGACCGCTGGTCGCAGGTTCATCAATTACCTTATCTGATAGTTGTTACTTTGCAAACAGGTGAAAACCCCGAAGACCCGCGTTTTGAGGGTGATATTATTTTTTGTACTATTGACCAGATGTTGAGCAGCTTTTTAAATATACCTTATTCGGTCGGTCGCGGTTCTGCAAATGTAAATGCTGGAGCAATTTTTGCATCGTATTTGGTGTTTGATGAATTGCATTTACTCGATCCGGATAGGTCTTTTACTACTGTTTTAAAAGTATTGCAGCAAGTTAAAGGAATTTCACCGTTTTTATTAATGACTGCGACGCTTACAGATGAACTTGCAACCCAAATTAAAAAGATAATTGAAGAGTAAACTTAAGAGAATGTTTCAAAAGTTTGGTAAGTGTAGCTTTGTCATTCTGAATGTAACGAAGTGGAGTGAAGAATCTCGACTTGTCGTTAAGTTTACGAGATGCTTCATTACGCTTCGCTCCATTCAGCATGACATTAAAAGGCTTCTCAGATATACTCTAAGAAGATGTTTCAAAAGTTCGGTAAGTGTAGCTTTGTCATTCTGAACGTAACGAAGTGGAGTGAAGAATCTCGACTTGCCGTTAAGTTTCTGAGATGCTTCATTACGCTTCGCTCCATTCAGCATGACATTAAAAGGCTTCTCAGATATACTCTAAGAAGATGTTTCAAAAGTTCGGTAAGTGTAGCTTTGTCATTCTGAACGTAACGAAGTGGAGTGAAGAATCTCGACTTGTCGTTAAGT
>CAXTCQ010000230.1:0-13527 GCA_964242965.1 uncultured Calothrix sp.
GTTGGTTGGTGAACCCGCCCTTACTGGACTGTCGGTTTATTGAGATTGTTGGTTGGGTAGGGGCTACAGGACAGTCGGTTTGTTGAGATGGTTGGTTGGACAGGGGCGGGCGGGTTTATGGAGATGGTTTGTTTGTCGAGTGGTTGGTTGGTGTTTGTCAGTAGCGTTGGGTGCAGGGTACAAATAGCAAAAAAATAGGAAAGGAGAGATTAAGATGGCTAAGGTTATTTTTTACGAGAAGCCGGGTTGCAAGAATAATACTAAGCAGAAGACTTTGTTAGAAGCTGCGGGACATGAGTTGGAAGCGCATGATATTCGCACTCAAGCTTGGACTCCGGAAAAATTGCGCTTGTTTTTTGGGAATCGTCCGGTTGCGGATTGGTTTAATAAAGCTGCACCTAGTGTTAAATCTGGTGATGTGGTTCCCGAACAAGTTGATGCGGAAACTGCTTTGAAGTTGATGGTGCAAGACCCTTTGTTAATTCGTCGTCCGTTGATGGAGGTAGGCGATCGCAGGGAGATCGGTTTTGATGTAGACTCCATTCATGCTTGGATTGGTTTGAAGCCTGTCGATGCTTCGCAGCAAGCTATCAGCGCTGAAATTATGAGTCAAGATTTACAAACTTGTTCTCACGGTAAAGACCATAAGCATTAGGGGAGTAGGGAGTGGGGAGAGTGGGGGGAGTAGAAGAAATTAATTAATAACTCCTAACTCTTAACTCCTAACTCCTAACTCCTAACTTTTTACAAACAGTTCTGCTATCCCTGTATAAGGCTTCAAGGGCAAAACTTCAAACTTGAGTGCTTTTGCTTGTGCCATTGGCAACTGGGTAATGGCTTCGTTAGCGGCTTCTAGATTAGGAACCTCTAGAAGTAAAACAGCCCCGCTCATGTCAGCAAGATAATATACAGAGCGAACCATCTCGGCAGCATAGTAATCCCATACTTTCGCGGCTTCGGGTTTGACGAGTGGTAATATTTGCTCCATCGGAGTACCTGGAGCTACGCGAGCAATAACTAAAACTTGCATGGGGCACCGTGACTTTGTTCGCGGACGTAGGTATCTAAAGGACTTACTCCTGCTGCATGGACGCGAATTAGAACCTGTCCTGCTGCGGGTATCGGTGCGGGTATTTCTTCGAGTCTGAGAACGTCGGGTGTACCAAATCGACTGACTTGAATGGCTTTCATATTGTTAAGTTAATCGATTAAAAAACCTTAAGAAAAATCAAAAATTGTATGTTCTTCAGTAAGAAATGCACGGGATTGGGCACAGTCAGCAAAGTTTGCTTCGTCAGCAACATATTGTTTGGCTGCTTCTATACCTTTTTTTGAGATGATTGCTGCTAAAAAATCATCCATACTTTCCCACCAAACTTCAGTTAAGCCGCAAGTGTTCTGGATTTGGTAAGCTTTCACGCTTCTTGCAACTTCAATAAATAGGGAATGGGCAATGGGATGTGAGGAAAGAACTATTTTTATGCTTTCTGAGTGCTTTCTGTGCGTGGAGTTCTAGCTAAATCATTAATTACAGCAGTTTACAAGTGTAAATAAATCACACCTCCGGGGCACGGCACATCCAAGCGCCCTTACGACAATCTGTGGTTTAATTAACTGAAAATAGCTGTAAATTCAATGCAATTCGTTCATCGTTAGCACAACTTTACCGCCAGCTTTACCACTATGCACAAGTTCAATTGCTTCTGCTGCTTTTGTCAATGGCATGGTTTGCAAGTTAATTGCTTGAATTTCGGATTGATGCCAATCTAAAATTTCCGTCAAAGCTTGTCTAACTAAATGAATTCGTCGCACTGTATACCCAGCAAAATCAGTACCAACAATCGAGAAATTACCAGCTAAAGGTTTCATAATACTGACTTCGGGAATTTTACCGCTAGCAGCACCGATTGGCAGCAAACGACCTTCCCAAGCCATCGCTTCCACAACTGCCTCAAACAGATCGCCTCCAACCGTTTCAAACACAACATTTACGCCTTTACCTTCCGTAATTTCCATTAAACGAGCAGCTACATTTTCCTGTTTGTAATCAATCGCATATTCTGCGCCCAATTCCTTGACTTTTTGCAGCTTTTCTTTGCCGCTTGTCGTTGCGATCGCCTTTGCACCCAAAAGTTTACCAATTTGAATCGCTGCTGAACCCGTGCCTCCTGTGCCTCCGGTGACTAATAGCGTTTCTCCCGGTTGCAGTTTGGCGCGATTTAAGGCAATATGAGCCGTGCCGTAAATAACGGGAATGGCGGCGGCTGTAGTAAAATCTATCCCTGAAGGAAGGGGAACGACATTTGCCACCGGAATCTGCAATTGCTCGGCAAAAGCACCGAATTGAGCAGTACCATTTATCACATAAGGTAAAGTGACTAAAACCCTAGCACCAGGTTTTAAGTTCGTGACTGACTCATGTACGGCAACAATTTCGCCTGCTGCTTCAAATCCGGGTGTAAAAGGCAATGCGGGTGGAATTTGAAACAAACCGTTGACCGCATACCAATCTGCGGGATTCACACCTGCTGCATAAACCTGCACAACTACCTGACCGGGTTGCGGTTGCAAATCGGGGGTTTCGTCGAGTTTAATTGCTTCTGGATTGCCAAATTGATAAACCCGAATCGCTTTCATGGGATGACCTCACGCTGCTTGGCTTAACTTTTATAAGGATAGCGATCGCATCCCATCGAGGTCTTACACGTTTTTGCGATTTTTACACATTCTTGCGTTTGTTTTGGGTTTAGGTGCCAGCAAGATAAAACAGCAGCTAAAAGCTGCGAAATTTATTTCTTGGCTTAATGTTTTATTAACTTAGTCCATTCGGTTTTAGATATGTCCTCAATCTTTCGGTTTCGGATACTTCAACTTATACCTCCTTGCTACCTCCTTCGGAGTCACACCTGTAAGGAGCTTGAAATGCCGATTCAAGTGTCCCTGATTTGCAAACCCACATTCGAGGGCAATTTCAGCCAAACTTAATTTTCCTTTTTGTAACAGATATTTTGCTTGCTCGACTCGTTGCTGAATTACGTATTGATGTGGCGTTATTCCCAACGATTGCTTAAATAGCCGACTAAAATAAAACTGGCTCATCCCCAACTGTTGCGCTAACTCTTCCAATCTCAAATTTTCAGCCAAATTTGCTCGAATATAATCTAAAACATGGTTGAGTTTGTGGCGTGGCAACCCATCCGCATAAGTCGCTATCTGCACGTTGCGAACCCCATACTTTCGTAACAAATGGGTTACTAACGTTGCTTTAAGTTGATCCAAAAACAAATTGTTGGCAATTCCCGAAGTTTCCAACTCATCCTTAAGGGTAAGCAAAATGCCTTGAATTAAAGGGTCTTCCACAGTGGCAAAGTGGGGAACCAACTCCATACGGTCGGGATTAACTAATTCCTGTCCCACCTGGACAAATAGATGGGGGTCAAGTCCGAGAAACATAAACTCAATATCTCGGTGCCAATCGCAGTTATGCAGCGAACCTGCGGGAAGGATAAAGGCATTATTTTGTCCGACCAAATTTCGCTGTAACAGCCCGTCGATCGATTGGTTAATAGATGTCCCTGATGTCACCATTGTCACTAAATGCATACTGTGGCGATGTTCTCCAGTATGGTGAGCAGGTTGACGCTGCACCTCAAAGTGCCAGTTTTCACCGGAGCTTGACAAAATAGCAGACTTAGCGAGTACCAAAATCGAGGCTTCCGGGTACTGTTGGTAGTCAATTACTGGAACATCTCCTGGCTGTGGTGGAATCGAAGTCGCCATCGATTGGGTTTATGCGGGCATTATTAACTAAAATTGGGGTCAATGAAAAGTATACAGGCAAAGTCTATCGAACGTGGGCTAAATAAGCCTGCCTCCGGATACCCTAATAGAGTATTGCGTTCAATTTTGGATGCTCCCGGTTTTTTTATTTCAGTATTTAGATGGAAGATTTAAGTATATAAAATTATATTAAATAAATAGTTTTAATGTTAAATTCATGACTACTTATTTTAGTTTAATACTTATGATTTAGATAATTATATTGCAATACGCTTGGTGTTAAGCTCAAAAATCAATTGCGTAGGTTGGGTGTAACGAAGTGGAACCCAACATCTTGCGTTGGGTTACGCTTCGCTCCACCCAACCTACAATTATCCTTAACACCAAGCGTATTGAATTATATTGATGTTTAATTAACTCCAAAAAAAATATTTTATACAATCAGGTTATATTCATCTTTAATAGATGTAATAGTTATCACCAACTACCTAATTATCTTGACATTAAAGAGTTGGCGATTTATAAATAAGTGGTTATACTAGCTGTTAGCTGTATTCTAAATATGAAAATCTTAATAAATGCTTGTTAATTCCAGAAATACAGATGTATGAGTTATAGTGAAATATCTATTTTATCTTCCCGTGCTTGCACTGAAGTAATTATACTCAAGCATAATCTTGAATTGTAATGCTATGCTTTTTGACTTCAATCCAATCAATTTAATATCAAGCTAAATGGTGCTATAACTGACTACAAGCTAATCTAGCTGATGTTGAAAATTGGGCAAAGTCCAATTAAAGTAAGGATTAATTGATAGCAAATAGCTTGATGTGATTGTATTATATCTAGGTTTTAGGGTGCATTCTAAACAATGGTAGTTTTAATGATTAATTAATCATTAATTTTGATATTAGATTGCCAACGGTAACTATAATAGGGTGTTTGTTTTTCAAAATCGGTAAGAAGTAAATAATTCAGGCATGTATTGAAAAAAGCTAGTGGCAGCACTCAAATTAAGCTGAGATTTATATCGCAAATTCTGTATGCCACAGGGAAAAAATTATCTGGGAAGAAGTGAGTATGAACAGCGATATCGCAGTCGAACAATTGCGCCGCTATAAAGAATATGGTGAATCGATACTCCAATGTTTGAATTTGGTTTCGGAAAATCCTCCTCCCGCACAAAATTGGGTGCATTCGATTAATGAATCGATTCAAAATCTCAAACATTATGCCCAAAAGACAATAGAGATTGCTGCCTCACCTGTGAAAATTGGCATCATGGGGGAATTTAGTAGTGGCAAAACTTTATTGTTAGGAAGTTTGATTGGGTATGCGGATGCATTACCTGTAAGTGAAACTCCGACGACTGGGAACGTAACAGCAATTCGTTTGGTACAGCAACCCGATTTGCAAACTACGAAAGTCGGGCAATTTACGGTGCAGTATTTATCGCACGAAGGGGTGCGCGAATGCTTGCGGTTTATGCTGAGGGAGGTTGAAGGGAGGGCAACATCAGCAAATTTACCTGCTGCTGCTTTGACGACATTGCGGAGTTTGCAACCCACGACTTTTATTGATGCCAAGAGTATCCTGACGTGGTGCGAATTGGCGTGGAATCAAACACAGAGTTTGGAGTTGCGTTGTTTGCTACGCGAGTTAGTGGTTTTTGTGCGGACATATACGCTGTACGGGGTCGATGTCTGCGGCAAAAGTTACCAAGTTGACCATTTGACAGCGAAAAAAGGGTTGCGTCTCGTAGAACCACCGATGAATATTTTGGAACTGGGATTCGACCGAATACCGATACCGCGCCAGGTTTGGGGTAATCCTCCACAGCCTGCTGCGGAGGATTTGCAGCAGACATTTTCGCTGATTGGACGGATTGATGTAACCGTGGAGGTGGCACCGGAGGTTTGGGATTTGTCTGGGTTGCAAGGGACAAATGAATTTATTTTGCTCGATTTTCCGGGGTTGGGTGCGGCAGATTCTAGCGTCCGCGATACTTATTTGTCGTTGCGCGAACTTGCGGAAGTGCAAACAATTTTACTATTGCTGAATGGTCGGTATCCGGGTGGTGGAACTGCGGCAAAAATTCGCAGTATGTTGGAACGCGATAAGGGGGAAGACCTCAAAGATAGGATAATTGTAGGGGTAGGAAGGTTTAATCAGTTACCGCTAACGGCGAATGATGAGCGGGTGTTGGATAATATTTTGCTTCGGGGAGAACCTGGGGAAGACGATTTAATCTTTTCGGTGTTTAGTGAGTCGCTGACAGAAGAAGCAGTTTTAGAACAATTGCCGATTTTGCAGTTGATTTTGGCAAGTGCGAGTAATTTGACCACAGAAAAGAAGAATATTGTCTTACTGTCGCAGTTGCAGGGGTTGAATAAGTTAGCAGAAATTTCGCGGTTGGTGCAGGTTTGTTCTAAGGAATTTTCGCCAGAATTAGAGATTGCGAACAAATTAGAAGAATTGCGATCGCGCGACAAATGGCAGCAACTAAGCGAAATGTTACCAGTAACGAGTACGCTGCACAAACAACTCAGCGATTACGTCGATGATGGTGGGGTGGGTAGGTTACGTTCGCTACTCAAGGAGCATGTTGCAATTCACGGGATGAAGCAGTTGGTGGAAGACGCACGACGTGCTGCGGAGGTGCTGCGGAAGGAACAGGTAAATTTAGAACATATTTTGCGGGAAATAACTGCTTATATTCCTGTAGTTGAGAACCCATCCTTTGTAACCTTGCGGCAAGCGATTGAGAATTTAGTAAGTATTTATCGGCAATTTCAGGATGATTTGGAAAGGCAGCCCATTTTAATAAATCGGAACGGGTTATCGGTAAGTAATGTTGTTAAAGATGAGTTAACAAATAAGATATTTTTCGATTGGAGTGAATGGACTTTATTACTCGACCGTACTAAAGATGGAATTATTTCACTTACTAAGGGCGAAAGGTTTTTTGAAGAGGACGAATTTGACGATTTAATTCCTACCCAAAGCGATGATTTTTATCCTGCTTTTGCAGAAACGATTTCACATATGCAAGCTTTTGCTCATGAATGTACGACTGAAGCTGTAGTGGATTGGTTTGGGAAGATTTCGCGTCATGTCGAACTCGATCGCAGCAAAATTAACTCGATTATTTTGCCGGAAATGGAGCAATACATTCTACATAATTATGGTAATAAGCAGGCTCGATTATATCGTAACTTATTAAGGGCGATTGAACCAAGTAGTAAATGGCAAAAATTGGTAGTAGAACGAAGTGGATTGACGGGGAATATTATGCCTATTAATGCTGATGCATTGTTTCCTCTAGCGTTGAAGAATCATAAACATCAAAATGGACAGATATTTGATTGGAGTCCGCAGAAAAAATTTCCCGTACCGCAGCGACCTTTTAATCATCAAATTGCTGTGTTGAGATTGCGGAATGAAATTACAGCAAGTGCGGGGTTACATATGGTGCAATATGTGAGCCAATTAACTCGACAGGTGAAGGTTTCTTTTTCGGTGGCTACGAAGGAAATTGTCGATAGTTTGCAGGATTTGTTGAAGTCGAAAAATGAGCCTTTGTTGAGGTATATTGCGGCGGCTGAGGAAAAGGGGGCTGTACAGCTTCCACCTTGGTTGGAGGGGTTATCGCAGATTGTGATTATTTCTTTTCCAGATTAGGTAATATTTACCTCGCGCATTAGGCGCTTCGCCTTCCCGCAGGGTAGACGCAAAGACGCAAAGATAGATACAATAGATTTTACTAATAAAAATCTCATTTAAATACTTTCTTTATCTTATTCTTTGCGCCTTTGCGCCTTTGCGCGAGACACTCAATCGAACATCTAATTATTCAAAAATGCCAATTAAAATTGAACTATTAAACCGCTACCAACTACGTACAAAAGAAAATAATTTATTAGTTCTACCTGTTATTGAAATTAAGCCATCCGACACCACCAATTTCCCCTTTGTATCGCGGATTCATATTGCTGTCAGCGGTATCCCGCAAACTTTAGCAACGTCAATCCAAGCTGTATATAAAGGTGTCAACTTCGGCACTTTTCAACCGTTAAAATTAACCAGCCTACAGCGGTTGAAACAAACCAATTGTATGTGGAATCAGCCGTTACCTGCGGGGGTGAATTGTACGTTGCGGGTGACAGTGGATTATTTTGACTCGGATGTTGCGGGAAATGCGGATTTGGCTGTGATAAAAAAAGCAACATCAGAGTGCAATATTTGGACTTTTGCAGCCGAATCTTCGCGCTTTCAAACTATGGAATTATTAATACCACCACCCGAACCAAAATCTATGAAGCCACATTTAACTTATCCTGGTTGGTTTGCGATTGATTTTGGTACTTCAAATTCGACGGTGACGCTATATGACCCGAAGGTGATTGTCACACCCGATATATTGCCTAACGAACAAGCAATGCGTTTGCGCGATCGCATGGCACAATGGCTGAATGATTGTCCGATTGATGATGTACCGGGAACCAGTCGCAGTGCTTGGGATGGGGAATGGCAAAAGTTTTTGGGGGAACTTGGAAAGGATTTCCCGCAGGTAAATGCAACTTCTCGTCATCATGTGGGGGAGGTTCTAATTAAAAATGCAACTTCGACGCAGCTTTTAGAGGTGATTCGTCAAGTTGAGATTTGCTTGGGTAAGCGGTTAGATTGGTTTCGACGTGCTGCAAGTTCGCATTTGAATTCGATTTACCATGAGGTATTTCGGGTTCCGGCATTGGAATGGCAAAGTTTGATACCTGTGGAACTTGATAAGAATCGCCGACAATGCGAGATTCCTAGCGAGTTAGAGGTTGTGAGTTTGCTACCTGCGGCATCTAATGATACATATGCCCAGGTGCAAATTATTTTGGGAGAACAAGCAAAGCAGCACCGTTTGGATGCGATTCGCAGGGGTGATGATATTGAAGGGAGGTTTTTACATTCACCGAAACGCTATTTTGGGCAGGAAAGAGCTTGTAAAATTACTTTGAATGGTGGTGTGGAGACGATTCCGGTAAATGCGTTGTTGCAATCGGCTTATTCGCATTTGATTGAGTTGACGGAGAAATATCGCCAAAGCAATCCGGGGAAATGTTCGGAAGGAAAGTTTTATCGTGCGGTGGTAACTTATCCGACGATTGCATCGCCGTTTGTACGTCGGGAAATTGAAAGTTTGGTCGAGAAGTTGGATATTGCCGATGTGCAAATGGCCTATGATGAAGCGGTTTCGGTGGCAATTTTCTTTTTGTGGCGAGAATTTGGCGGCGATTTGAATGTGGGGATTGAGTCGTTCAAAAGTAGATGTCGCAGCGATGGAGAAAAGTGGTGGCAGAATGTTTTGGTGTTGGATATTGGTGGGGGGACGACGGATTTAGCGCTGATTAAGTTGAGTTTGGAGGAAATTAACCCGTTTGAACCGGGAGAAAATCGCGGTGATGGGGGAAGGTACTATAAATTAACGCCGAAATTGTTGGGTTCGTCAGGACATTTGCAGTTGGGTGGAGAGTTGATTACGCTGCGGTTGTTCTTGATTTTAAAAGTTGCGATCGCAGATGCGCTACTGACTGCGGTTACTGAGGATAGAATGGCGAAAGATATTTTGAAGGTGTTACCGGAAGAATTGAGCGATCGCTTTCTGAATAATGGTAAGTTTCAACCAGGTTCGCTGATTGCTTGTATCGATAACCGCGAGGATGACGCATACAAAGAAGCTTTGAATGCGGCTGAGAAGGTGATTCTGACCCGTTGGAAAAATGCCCCATCTCGCGCTCAGGCTTTCTACACGCTGTGGGAACATGCCGAGGATGCCAAATTGACATTAGGAAAAAAATACTCCTCTGATGCACCAACGGAATATTATTTGGATGGACATAAAATTACTGAATTGCTAGCACAGAATGATATTCAGCTACCCGTTGCAGTCGTTGATAGTTTGAATGTAACCCTTAATAGCGCACAATTCGAGAAAGCAGCAATACCCGTGGTGAGAGAAGCAGTTGCGATCGCACAGGGTTTAATCGAAAATGCGCTACAGAGTAAACCATTAAATTTTCCGGAAGAATCAGATAACCGCATTCAAAACGAACAAGTTGATTGGTTGATACTTTCCGGGAAAACCTGCAATCTCGAACTCGTTGAAAAAGAACTTTACCGAGTTTTCGGTAAATCGGACTTTTTCACCTGGAACAAAGAACGAGTTACCTTTGAACCCGAATATACCAAACTCGCAACCTCCGCAGGTGCTTGCTTTGCCGAAAAACTCCGTCAGCTCGGTTTTGCACCGAAAGAATCGAAGGAATTACTGCGAAAAGGTGCAAACCAATTATATATAGATGTCAAAAACCTCTTTTATTTCCTTCCCTGTTCCTTTACCCGTGAAGTAATTGGTGCAAGTCCCGAACCTGTATTTTATGCTGGACAGGAACTATATCAACTCAAAGCGGGTGATGGAGTCGCCAAATTTCGTAGCAGTTGGCAAGGTATGCAGTTAACAAACAACATCATCCGTCAAGACTTCGAGAACATTAAACCCCAACTTTGGGGTAGTTATAACGGTGACGCACTCCGCAAACAGCTTGATATGGGTGAAGATGATTTCAAAAATCAAATCAAAGTCCAATTTGAGATTAATCAAAAACTCGAAATCGATTTACTACTTTGTCGCGGAATACCGCACTACTTTATCGCTGCGAGTATACCTTACATCGACGCAGCCAAAGCTGTAAATGTCGCTACGATGATAACCGATTCGGGTATGGTAGCAGGAGATGTAGCAGTTAACGTCGTCGAATCAGCCAACGCACTCAAAACCGACGCACACACTCTACTATTTGCCGGACAGCGCGATTATAGCAACCAACTTAAAATATTCCGCGACGAAGAAAGCAATATTCAACAAGAATTTATCGGACTCATTGCCGAATTACCACCCTTTCCCGCAAGTGGAAAACATACTTTTTACTTCCAATACCACAACCCCAAATCGAACCAATGGGAATTAATCGGAGAATTACCGCAACCTGTTATAAGTAGCGAATATCCCTGTAAATACTACGTTTCCCTAACATCAAAAGGTATTTTGCGCGTTCATGCATTTGAAATACCCTATTGGACATCGAGTAATTCCGAATGTCTCAAACAACAAGGTTGCGTATTCCGCGACGCACTCCAACCGCAACCGAATGATATTGAAGCAAAACGCGACCCATTTTCGGGAGAACATTAAATTCAAAAATAAAGAAAGCGAACCACAGAGACACAGAGAACACAGAGTTTAAGAAAGTTTGGGAGAGATTTTACTAATACTCACTATCTCTTCTTTTATTACTCTCTTCTTCTCTCCCTCCGTGTACTCTGTGTCTCTGTGGTTATTTATTCTTTATTCTCAAATAATTATTTTATCATTAGTCGATAAACAATGGAACATTTAAATAAACTACTTGCAATCGAAGATTCGCGTTTAGCTTGGGTACTGTGGTTAGGTTTGCACGGACTGCAAATTCAATTACGCGAAGCACTCAAAACCGATAGCGCTGACTCTGGTAATCTCTATTGTCAAGAACTTCTCAAAGAACTTGACTTACTTTTGCAATTAAAAGACGCAATCAATCAGAAGGAAATAATTAGTAAAGACCAAAAAGAAATAATAAACAAGGACGCGATATATCAAAAAGAAATAATAAACAAAGACGCGATATATCAAAAAGAAATAACAAATAAAGACGCGATATATCGCGTCTCTACATCTACCTATGAAGACGTATTTGAACCTGTAGCAGAGGAACTCAAACTAAAAAATATTGCCCAATTACTGCAAAAAGACCGCGAATTAATTCAACATATCGGCAAATACGAATTTTACAGCACCAACGACAGCGACTTGTGGAATGAAATTCAACGATTATTGCTGCGAATACCCGAAAAACTAGCACAAACTTGGCGCGATCGCACTCTCCAACTTTGCCGCGAATTTGGCGCTATTATTGACCATCGCGTATATAAACAATTACCATTTACTCGTAGCGAAATTATTTATCCCGGCATTACAGGTAGCGTCCAAGCAACGGGGTTATGTCTCTCAGACCGAACCTCTATTCCACCCCAGCTACTTCAACCCAATTCTGACAGCGAGATAAATTTGCTTGCGGGGATAGTTTCGACATGTATAAAATTTATCCACGTTGATAAATCGCTCCACCATGCCTTTAAAAGTGTAGACCGATTTGGGATCAGGTCTTTAAATTCCGAACCCGAACGGACAAAATACGTTACAGCACTGGTTGAAAGGTTTCGTCGCGTTCAAACCACTGTGAATAATGCTGATGCAGCAGTTGTGCTTCGTGCTTATCTCGATTTAGACGAAGCAATTCATTCGTTAGTATACCTGCCGCCATGCGATCGCTATTCGTGGTGGGGCAAACTCCACCAAGAGACTCGTCGCACTCTCGATACCGCAGTCGAAAAAGCGCGTCAAGCGGGTTATCAAGTCCAAATTCGTCCGCTTTGGGGAACCTACGCTGACATTTATAGTTACTCAAAAGACGATTTACAACTTGATATCGGTGGTGTTCCCGGAGAAGTTTCCGCTTGTTTGCGCGTCTATGCCAAAATCAACGACGAAGTTCTCCCGGGGAGAGTACTATTTCGTTCATCGTGAATGAGGGAGTAGGGGAAGTGGAGAAAGTTAAGGAAGTTATGTTCTAGTAAAATTACTCCTAACTCCTAAAGAGACGCGAAATTTCGCGTCTCTACATCTCCTAACTCCTAACTCTTAACTCTTAACTCCCTACTCCCTATTTCTGCCGTTGAATATCCTCTTTAATCTCTCCCAAATCGGTAAAGGAGTCAGCAACATTAATTAAACTGTCGCTAGTCATTGAAGCCAAACTTACAACTTCGACTTGCACACCTTTATAAGTAACCGAATTCACTGCATAGGCGAGGTCGCCATCACCACTGAGAAGAATAATAGTATCACAATATCTAGATAGCGTCAGCATATCTACGGCAATTTCAATATCGAGATTGGCTTTTTTAGAGCCATCGGGAAACTGAATTAATTCTTTCGTAATAACGCGGTAGCCATTACGACTCATCCATAGTAAAAAGCCTTGCTGTTTTTCGTTAGTCGAATCGCAAGCGCTATAGAAATAAGCTCGAACTAATTGACGGTTTTTGCACAAGTGACGTAGCAACCTAGCGTAGTCAATCTCAAAATTGAGTTGCATCGCGGCGTAAAATAAATTAGCACCATCAATAAAAATGGCAACGCGATTTCTTGAAAATTGCTCTTGCTGTTCCGCTTCTCGCTTGTTATGAGGCTCAGTTTTATCAAGCACCTGAAGTAGTGGTGATTCGTCGGACGACTCTAACTTGAGGCTTGGTTGATTTTTCATCTGAGGTTTTGGAAGTAGCTGCATCTTGAATACGGCTCCTCAGTTAATTATTTGTCATAATTTTTGGGTTTTTAGAGGCGGTAGAGTAAATATACCGGATACAGGGTACAATTTTGATTTTATATTTTCTTTATTTTTGACAAAATTTTCCTTCAAAAAACGCGATCGCACTTAAAAATATATAAATCTTGATTGTTCGCAATATTTAAAAATAGGACTTACGCACACTAGACCAAAAATTAGGCATTTTATAGATATTGAAGATTGGAACCTACCCCCCGGATTAGGGCAGGGCTGTTTCATGCTGCAAACGAAAAATCACCGAAGTCTTATTTTT
>CAXTCQ010000231.1:0-8102 GCA_964242965.1 uncultured Calothrix sp.
CCCTCACCCCACCCCACACTCACACCAACCAATCCCAATATGAGCATAATCCGCCCCCTCCATCACCAACTAACCCGTCGCCAACTGCTAAAAATCTCTGGTTTCTCCGGACTCAATCTACTCTTAGCAAGTTGCGGAACCCCAATATTTGAAGATGTCATAGGCAAAATCTCCGAACCACTCAACCAAAAAGTTGAATCATTAATTTTCCAACCCCAGAAACTCGTACCCGAATTTCCGCAAAGTCAAATTGAACCAAACGCATTAATCGTCAATACCTTCCGAGACACTCCCCTCATTGATACCGACAAATACCGTTTAATTGTAGATGGCGAAGTCAATAACCCCCTCAGTCTCAGCATGAAAGAAATCCAAAACATGCCTCTAACATCAATGATTATTCGTCACGTTTGCGTTGAAGGATGGGCTGCAATAGTCCAATGGGGTGGCGTGCGGATGCGCGATATTATTGCCCTTGCCCAGCCCAAAGAAACCGTAAAATATGCTTATTTTGTTTCCGGCGATAACTACTATTCAAGTTGGGATATTGCCTCAACTGCCCATCCACAAACCTTATTAGCCTATCAGAAAAACGGCGAACCATTGCCAATCGATAACGGTGCCCCGTTGCGATTAGCATCACCAGTCAAACTTGGCTACAAACAGAGTAAATGGGTAACTCGAATTAAGTTAGTTAGTAATTTGTCACCTTATAAAGGATATTGGGAAGACCAAGGTTACGAATGGTATGCAGGAATTTAGGAAGCGATACCAAAGAAAGCGGGTTCCCCTTCGGGGTAGGGTGTTGACTTTGTGGGAAAATCGCCGACAAAAGTTCATGCAAATTCTGTGTCGTCATCCGAGGTTGAAAAGCAACAGGCTATTACAAAGGTACTAGACGCTACTAACCACGAAATAACAATTATTCAAGCTCAACTTAATTTTTTACGAATTCAAAAACGTGGGTTAATGCAAAAACTCCTCACAGGAAAGTGGCGTGTTGCCCCCGAAGGGGTACGAAGATGATTGCTAACGGCATTGCCGATGAAATATAAGTAAGGTCAATCACCACAGAGACGCAGAGGACGCAGAGGAAGAGAGGAAGAGAGAGTATAAGGGGAGGTCAAAATTTCTCTTCACTAATTCCTAGTTCCTATTTCACAATTAAACCTATACTGGAAAATTGGGTATTTATGTTTATGCTCATTTAAATCTAGTAGAAATTTAATAAATTATGGCTTCGCTGAATCAACTGCTGCAATGGTTAGTTTTAACGCTATTATTTCCTTTAATTTTCCTGAATGCTTGGCTAGCATTTCGGTTTTTTGAATACTTTCAACCAATAATCACAACTTTTGTTTTAGCTTCATTACTGGCATTTATCTTAAACTACCCAGTTTCGATACTTCAACAACGTGGCGTTAAACGTGGTTATGCGGTTGGATTAGTATTTATCTCGGCTTTAATAATTATTATTGCTTTGGCTATCACTATTTTACCCATTGTGCTTGACCAGTTTAATGAAATGGCGAAAGTCGTTCCTCAATGGATTGATTCAAGCGAACAAAAGCTAATGACTTTTAATAATTGGGCTGAAAATCAGAGGTTAAGAGTAAATTTTAGCCAAATTGTTACGCAATTAACCGACCGTTTCCCCGGCGAACTAGAGTATTTTGGCAACCGACTTTTGAAATTTGCGATTGAAGCATTTGATAGCGTTTCCGAAGGATTAATTACCGTCGTTATAACTTTCTACCTTTTGGCAGATGGCGAACGAATTTGGAATGGAATCTTTAGAAAGCTACCATTAAGTATCGGTGAAAAAATTAAGCAGTCATTCCAAAACAACTTTCAAAATTACTTAATCGGACAAATTGCTTTGGCTTTATTGATGGGAGTTTCGCTGACAACAGTGTTTCTAATTTTAAAAGTACCCTTTGGGTTGGTTCTCGGTTTGGGAGTTGGGATTTTAAGCTTAATACCATTCGGCGATGTTGTCAGTCTCGCCATTATCACCTTGCTTCTAGCGGCACACGACATTTGGTTAGCAGCCAAAGTTGTTGCAGTTTCTGTTGTAGTTGACCAATTAATCGACCAAGCGATCGCACCGCGTCTGTTAGGTAGCTTCACTGGGCTTAGACCGATTTGGGTGTTAACTTCGTTGCTAGTTGGTACTTACGTCGGTGGGTTGTTGGGGTTGCTCATCGCTGTACCTCTAGCAGGTGTCATCAAAGATGCACTCGAAGGTTGGCAAGGCAATTATGACAAGGTGGTTGAAGGGAAAGACCTGCCAGAACCGATTGCAGGTAGTTAAATGCGGACAATAAAAAAGGGCACGGCGAAAGCCAGTGCCCCTACCTCAAACATGAGGTGTGATTTTAGCCAACAGCCAATAGTAATTCAGGCTTTACTGACTTAATCACTTTAATTTGACCATCGTCGTCAACATCAACAACTGCACTGTCACCGTCGCCGACTTCGCCACCGAGCATAGCCTCAGCCAGCGAGTCTTCTAAGAGACGCATAATCGCACGGCGTAACGGTCTCGCACCGTAGCTGGGGTCGTAACCCTCTTGGACAACGCGGTCTTTGAAGCGTTCGGTAACTTCGAGGTTGATACCTTTCTCTTTAAGACGGTTCGCAACCTCTTTGAGCATAATGTCCGCGATTTGCTTAACTTCGTCTTTATTGAGTTGAGTAAAGACGATGATATCGTCGAGACGGTTGAGGAACTCAGGACGGAAGAAAGCTTTGAGTTCTTCGTTAACTAAGTTCTTAATGCGGTTGTAGCTTGCATCGGCTGCATTGTCGAACTGGAAGCCCAGACCACCACCACCTTTTTCGATTACCTTGGAACCGATATTTGAAGTCAAGATAATCAAAGTATTCTTGAAGTCAACTTTTCGACCCTTGGCATCTGTCAGGTGTCCGTCATCGAGCAATTGCAGCAACATATTAAATACATCGGGGTGCGCCTTCTCGATTTCGTCGAAAAGTACCACAGTGTAAGGTTTGCGTCGTACTGCTTCGGTAAGCTGTCCGCCTTCGTCGTAGCCTACGTAACCTGGAGGCGAACCAATCAGCTTGCTGACGGTGTGACGCTCCATATACTCGGACATGTCGAGACGAATCATCGCATCTTCCGCACCAAAGAAGTAAGCTGCCAAAGATTTTGCCAACTCAGTTTTACCTACACCAGTGGGACCGGAGAAGATAAAGCTAGCAATTGGTCGGTTCGGATTCTTCAAGCCGACACGAGCGCGACGAATCGCTTTTGATACGGCGTTAACTGCTTGTTCTTGCCCAATCAAACGTTGGTGCAAGGTGTCTTCGAGGTGCAACAGCATCTCGGACTCGGACTCGGTGAGCTTGTTGACAGGTACACCCGTCCACGAAGCCACGATTTGCGCGATATCTTCTTCGTCAACGATGAGGTTGTTGACATAATCGTTCGATTCAGCTTGGAGTTGCGTTTCAAGTTCGATTTCTTTGTCGCGCAGTTCCCCAGCTTTATCGAAATCTTGGAGGCGAACCGATTCCTGTTTTTGCTTGTTGACTTGGAGGAGTTCGCGCTTAATTTCGCGACTAGCAGAATGTTGTGAATTCCGCAAGCGTACCCGCGAACCAGCTTCATCAATCAAGTCGATAGCTTTGTCGGGAAGGAAGCGATCGCTAATATATCGGTCAGATAAAACAGCTGCTGCTTTGAGTGCTTCGTCAGAGATTGAGACGCGGTGGTGCTGCTCGTAAATCGAGCGCAAGCCTGTCAAAATCTGGATAGTTTCTTCAACTGATGGTTCGCCAACTTTAATGGGCTGGAATCGGCGTTCGAGGGCTGCGTCGCGTTCGATGTGCTGGCGGTACTCATCGAGAGTTGTTGCGCCTACACATTGTAATTCGCCCCGTGCTAATGCTGGCTTCATGATATTGGCGGCATCCATACCACCTTCCACACCACCTGCACCTACCAAAGTGTGAATTTCATCAATCACGAGGATGATATTACCCGACGAGCGGACTTCCTCCATGATTTTCTTGAGGCGTTCCTCAAAGTCGCCACGAAAGCGCGTACCAGCCACTACAGAACCCATATCGAGGCTGATAACTTGCTTACCAAGAAGAATATCGGGAACATCTTGATTGATAATGCGCTGTGCCAAACCTTCGGCGATCGCAGTTTTACCAACACCGGGTTCGCCAATCAATACAGGATTGTTTTTGGTACGACGACCGAGAACTTGAACGGTACGCTCAATTTCCTTTTCGCGTCCCACAACTGGGTCAAGCTTACCTTCTTGCGCCATCTTGGTGAGATTCTTACCAAATTCCTCAAGCATTGGCTGCTGCTGGTTGCGTCTAGAACCACCACTGCTTGCACCCGGAGCGACTGCAACATCCTCGCCCAGACGGCGAATTACAGCAGTACGAATATCTTTAAGTTCAATACCAAGATTTTGTAGGACTTTGGCTGCGACACCTTCGCCTGCCTCGGTTAATCCCAAAAGTAAATGTTCGGTGCTAATGTAATTGTTGCCGAGCGTGCGTGCTTCTTTAAAAGCTTGCTCGAATAAACTTTTAACTTTAGGAGTAAAAGGAATTTCTGGTGGTACGAATCCAGAACCTCGACCAATAATTTTTTCTACTTCGCGGCGTGCGTCTTTTAAAGTAACGCCCATGTCAGTTAGGACTTTGGCAGCAACCCCGTTTCCTTCTCCAATCAATCCCAGGAGAATTTGCTCGGTGCCAACAAAATTGTGACCCAGGCGGCGAGCCTCCTCCTGAGCTAACATGATTACCCGAATGGCTTGAGAAGTGAAGTGTTCAAACATGAGCGGGTTGTCTCCCTTGCTGCTTGTAATTTGGGTGACTGTCTAATTCACCCTTACGTTAAGTTGTTTGTACTTTGTTAAAGATAATGTATCGTTATTTAAAGGCTAGTGACAGTAGTGAGAGCCGTAAGTTCTAAGTTGTATTAGCCGCCTAATTCCTATATTGTAGGCACAGAGCGGATATGGGTAATTTTGAGCTTTAATCAAGCGTGTATTTGTACCGAATAATATAGTTGGGGCGCAAAACCTTGCATCCGTACAGAGTTATAAGACGTACAATTACTACCATTATTTCTTTACTCAATACTTAGTAGTCAAGACGTAGGTATTTAAGACTTATGACAAAAGACCAACAGCACCCTCAATACAACAAAGACCGCTCCATCGTCGAAAATTTATTTGCAGGCGAACCCACCGATCTAAATCTAGCAGAATTAGCGAGGTTGCGGGTACGCTATCAAGGTTTCCCAGGTGCTAGGGATATTCAAGAAAACTTGGAACAAGTCATGCAGCGCTGGGGTTTGACGGAGTTACAGCTTTTTGAAAAAACCCGCGCAATTCACGATCTGGGTGGAATTTACAAAAGTCGGGGCAAAAAAGAAGAGCAAGATTGGAATTAGTGATTTCCATCGGGATGCTCCAGAACTACTATGCGGTCAAGCTAAGGTTCGCGCAAAGAGCGATCGCAACAATTATTTGGGTAAAGATATTTTGAGATATTTAAGAGCTAAGAAAATGAACCAATATACGCACTCTCCAGCGTTACCAATTCACTATCACACAAACAAAGAAATTTCAAGTTCGGTTACCCCTTATATTACAATACTATTCGGTTAGGGGCGGCTATGAAGAGGAGTTTTTCGTTAAAATGCGTAAGTCCTAAGATAATATAGCGTTTCCCTTTCTTTGTGAGGTACAGTCGTAGGGGCTATTCTGTGCTGTGCCCCTACATCTTGGACGAAGCGAGTGTACCTCATTAAACTGAGAACCGCTATATAATTTTATATATTATTTCAATAAACTGATTGTTTCACTATCAACTAAAATATAAATTCCCAACCCAATTAATACTAGCGGCGCTAATATATTTCCATATTTATTAAAAATATTAGTCACCGCACGATGGCGAGTGAAATAATATCCCATCGCACACCAAACTCCTACAAGAATATAAAAAACGCTGATAGTAATTAATAAACCTAGCCAACTACTACTTGCAAATAACGGTAAGTAAATACTAATATTATCACCACCATTAGCGAAAGTAATGGCGGCAACGTTATAAGTTTGAGGAGTAATAATATTGCTAAAAAAATTATTGTTGCCTGTTTTGATTTGAATTTCATCATTATCATCGCGCTTAATCAACTTATAAATACCAATGAAAATTGGCACAAATCCTAACAAACCAATTATCGGACGTTGAATAATCAAGCCCCCAAAGAAACCGGGTAAGCTAGCAAGAATTATTATCGTAAAACCTATATATTGACCTGCGATGATATTACGCTTGCTGAAGCTAGCGTTTACCTGCGCGAAAAGCAACGTTAAGATAATAATGTCATCAAGGTTTGTTGCAACAAATGCAGCAAAAGCTGACGTAGCAGCACCCAAAAAACTATCCATTTTTAAGAATGAGTTAGAAGTTAGGAGCTATTTTACTATTTTTTTACCCTTACCACTTCGTTTCCTTATTCCCTAGCTGATTTGCAACAGGTATGCTTTGAGAATTTTGTCGTGGAAGTTCTGCGGATTGATTGTTTTTTTGAAGTACTCGTGTGAGACGATTTATTGCTTGTTGGCGTTGAGTTTCTTTTGTTTGTGGAATTTGCGAAAATTGGGAAGTTGGAATTTGATTTTGGTTAGAAGCGTTAAATATACCAGTTGATGCGCTTGTTTGCGTGCTTGCTTTCATCATGTCAAGGGTTTGGGCAACTTGGACTTGCTGTTGAATTTGCTGGGTAGAGGAAACCAAACTACTCAAACCATTGACAAGTTGTCTGAGATTAGTGCGGAATTTTGGGTCGCCGGTCAATTCATCCAAATCTGAAGTAATTTTTTGGGTATTTTCAAATGTTACCCGTGCCGAATCTAAAGTTTGTTGAAGGACAACAGCATTTTTCGGGTCGGTCAAAGTTTTGGATGCGTCGCGTAAATTTGCCGATGCTAGTGCAGCATTTGCCGAAAGGGTTTCAAAGTTTTTGATTAGTTCCCCTTGGGTTAAGCGGTTGATAGCTGGTGAGAGACTACCTGCTGCTATTTTGAGTTGGTTACTGCTTTCGGTAATGTTGTTAAGGGTAGAAACTAGCGAGGAACGGTTATTGACGACGAGACTATCAAGATTATTTAATAAGCGATTAGCTTGGGTGCTAGTAGAACGAAATTCGCTAGCTGTCGTACCTAATTGATTTGCCGTTGTGCCAAATTGGGTGAGAGTTCGATCGGCGGATGCAAGAGTTTTATCAGCGGTTGCACTGAGTCGTGTTGTAGAAACGCTCACTTCATTTGCGGCACGTTGTACGGAATTAGATAGACCAGAGACGTTATTGAGTTGGGATTGGGCGCTTTTGCTTAATGCGCTAAAATTCTTACTAAGTTCTGCGACATTTGTCGCTGCGATCGCACCCTGTTCTAAAAGACGATTAACATTATTATAAAATTGGGGATTGCTATATACGGTTGCTAACTCAGTTGTGGAGCGCAAAGCATCATCAACACTGACACCAATTTGACCTTTAAGACGCGAGTTATTACAAACAATTTGCTTATCATCGCAGTTTCGATCGAGGGGTTTCCCAGCAATCGAACCTTCAGGTAGTGATGATTTGGGTGTAATATCAATCAAACTTTCTGCGATTAACCCACTTTGATTTGCCTCAATTAGCAGATTATTACGGGGAATTATCAAGTCAGCTTGGCTAATTTCGACTTCAACTTCGACATTATTTGGTGTCGGTCGAACAGAATTTATTCTTCCCACCTTGACACCACGATAGCGAACTAATGAACCTTTTTGCATCCCGCCGGCGTTAGCGAATTCAATAAAGATTTTGTAGGTATTTTGAGATGCGCTAAAGCGATTTAACCACAGGAAAATCAGCGCAAAAATACCCACTCCAGCTAGCAATAATAGCCCCACCGACCCCTCTCTTACCGTTCGCTGCGATCGCATTATTTTTTCCTCTTCTAAAAATAGTTGAAAAATAGTTGGGAGTTAGGAGTTAGGAGTTAGGAGTTATGAGTTATGAGTTAGGAGTTATTAATTTGGAGTTT
>CAXTCQ010000231.1:8143-13360 GCA_964242965.1 uncultured Calothrix sp.
AGTTAGGAGTTTTGATTTCGGATTTTGTAGTTTGGAGTTTTGAGTTTGGAGTTGGGAGTTGGCAGTTTGCAGTTGGGAGTATTGAGTTGGCAGTTAGGAGTTACTGGTTGTAAACTTGTAAAATTTAATTCTTATAACTAAGATTTAATTCTTATAACTTATTTTAAACTCTCAACTCCTCACTCCTCACTTCTGACTCCTCACTCCTAACTCCTCACTCCTCACTCCTCACTCCTCACTCCTCACTTCTGACTCCTCACTCCTAACTCCTAACTCCTAACTCCTAACTCCCGACTCTTAACTCCTCACTTTATCCCACTATATGAATTGGACCTTTTATACTTCCAGTAATAAATTGCCGAATCGAAGGATTGTCTGTTGCGTCAATATCGCTCACATGTCCCTGCCACTGCACTTTACCTTCATACAAAAACACAAGTTTATCAGCGGTGCGACGAATCGTACTATCCTGGTGGGTAACAATAGCATAAGTCCCACATATTCCTTCGGTACACTGTAACTGACGAATTAAATCTTCTATCACTGTCGAAGCAATTGGGTCAAGTCCTGCTGTCGGTTCATCATATAGCAAAACCTCGGCTGCGTCTTTTGGGTTATCGGGATTCGACACAATTGCACGAGCAAAGCTAACTCGCTTCCGCATCCCTCCTGAAAGTTCTGCGGGAAATCGATCTCCACTTTCTCCTAAACCTACCATCTCTAATTTTTCATGTACCAAATCCCGAATGCGCTTACGCGGTAACTTTGAGTATTGATAAAGTAAAAACCCGACATTTTCTTCCACCGTCAGCGAGTCAAACAAGGCTGCTTGTTGAAATACCATACTAATACGAATCGCATCGACTCCATCTTCGATTAAACCCGGTCGTCGTACTCCTTGAACGTAAACTTCCCCTGTATCGGGTGCTGTCAATCCCGCTATTATCCGTAAAATCGTTGATTTTCCAGTTCCCGATGGTCCAATTATCCCTAGTGCCTCACCTCGATCGATTATCAAATCGACATTATCTAATACCTTATTATTACCAAATGTTTTAGAAATACCTTTTAGCTCAATTATTGGTTCGGTCATTTTTATTAATTAGTGGTTAGTGGTCAGAGGTCAGGGGTCAGGGGTCAGGGGTTATAAACAAAACACAAATGACAATTAACAAAGGACAAAACACAAATGACAACAACGTCTGATTTTGATGTCATCGTCATTGGTAGCGGTATTGGTGGGTTAACTGCTGCTTGTTTGCTTGCACGTTATGGTAAACGTGTAGTTGTCTGTGAAAGTCACACTATTCCCGGAGGTGCAGCACACAGCTTTAGACGACGAGGATTTGAATTTGATTCTGGTCCTTCCTTTTATTGTGGTTTGACTAATGACCGGAGTTTGAATCCTGTAAAACAAGTATTGGATATTTTAGGCGAATCTTTGGAGGCAGTGCGATACGACCCTCTTGGAACTTATCATTTTCCAGAGGCTAATTTTCCAGTTTATAGCGACAGTCAGCATTACCGCGAAGAGGTTGCTAAAATTACTCCTCAAGGTGCAAGCGAACTCAAGCGCTTTTTCGACCGAATGTTACCGTTATATGAGGCAATGAAAGGAATTCCCACTATTGCTTTGCGTTCGGATTGGCAAATAATTCCTGTTTTATTTGGACGTTATTTAACATCATTATTAAAGATGTTACCTAACTTACCGATTGTTCAAGGGTCAGCGGGTGATGTGATGGATGCAACTATCAAAGACCCTTGGGTGCGGCGGTTAATTGACTTGGAATGCTTTCTATTATCTGGTTTGAAGGCAAGCGGTACTATTGCCCCCGAAGTAGCATTTATGTTAGGGGAGCGCTCAAGCGCTGGGGTGGAGTATCCGGTGGGTGGTAGCGGTGCAATTATTAAAGCGTTAGTACGCGGTTTGGAACGTTGGGGTGGGATGCTGCGGTTGGGGTGTCATGTTGAAAAAATTTTGCTGGAATCGGGTAAAGTTGTTGGTGTGAAGTTGAATAGTGAAATTATCAAAGCACCTGTGGTTATTTCCAATGCGACGATTTGGGATACCTACACCAAGTTATTGCAACCTCAAGATTTGCCTGCTTCGTACCGTCAAACAGCGTTAAATACTCCTGCTGTAGAAAGTTTTATGCATTTGCACTTAGGTATTCGAGCGGATGGTTTGGAAAATCTAACGGGACATCATGTGGTAGTTCACGATTCGCAGCAAGATATTATAGTACCGGGAAATACTTGCATGATATCGATTCCCAGTGTGTGGGATGCATCGCTTGCACCACAGGGACATCATGTGGTTCATGCTTATACTTTGGAAGCACATGCGGGATGGGAACGAGATAACAAATATGAGGAGAAGAAGCGTTCTAAAGCACAAACGTTATATAGTGCGTTAGCCAAGGTAATTCCCGATATTCGAGAACGTGTAGTTTTGGAACTTATTGGTACACCGCTAACACATGCACATTATTTACGAAGGTATCAGGGTACATATGGGGCTGGAATTGAAGCAAAAAAAGGTATGTTTCCAAATATGTATACGCCGATTAAGGGATTGTACCGCGTTGGTGATAGCACAATGCCGGGGATAGGAGTGCCGGCGGTAGCTGCTTCGGGAATTTTGTGTGCGAATACGTTGGTTAGTCCAGCGCAAACTATGGAATTGTTAGAGTAATTTTGTATGATTTGCGCTTAGATATTTTTGGAGAATTGAACCACAGAGACACAGAGTTCACAGAGGAAGAGAGAAGAGAGAAGAGAGAAGAGAGATACGAATGATTTACAATTGGGAAAAGCAAAGTGTTTAGAAACTCCTTACGAATGATTTAGGAATGCTATATTAAGTTTTGGCTTATGAAAGTTATTTTTGAGACAGAAAGATTATTTTTGCGCGAGTTTGTCGAGGGTGATGTTGATAGTTTATTTGAGTTAGATAGTCACCCAGAAATTATACGTTGGGGGAATGGAGGAAATACGACAAATTACGAACGAATCAAAACTCAATCTTTGCCTAAGATGATGGAGACTTATGATAAATATGAAAATTTTGGTATTTGGGCAGCGATTGAAAAATCAAGTCAATATTTTATAGGTTGGTTTCATTTTTTCCCTGCGACAGATAATAAGTTTGGAGTGGATTTAAATATTGTTGCTGATGGTGAAATTGCCCTTGGTTATCGCTTGATTCCTGATTTTTGGGGCAAAGGTTATGCAACTGAGATGTCCCAAGCTTTGGTATCGAAAGGGTTTCAGTATTGGGATGTGCAACGTGTAGTTGCTTGGACATTGTTAGATAATCAAAGGTCGATTCGAGTTATGGAAAAGGTAGGATTGAAGTTTGAAAGAGAGTTTGTATTCACGGAAGTTCAGCTTCCTGTTTTGAGTGAGTTTGAACGGAAAGCAGTTAAATATGGTTTGAATCGAGACGATTTTAGGGGATAGAGGAAAAAGGGAAGACAAGACAGATATTATTGTTGGCTAGTGGTTTAGGTATTAATTTTGACAAGTCGTGAGGACTAGATCCCCGACAACTTTTACGAAGTCGGGGATCTAATAACCCCTCGAAACTTTTGGCAAAATATAATGAAGAATTATAACTGGCAAATTACTTTAAGAACTTGAAGTAATTCAATTGCACGCTCCGATTCCATTAAATTTAACACAGGCATTAAATAGTAGATGGAGGGATTGCCTTGCTGAATTTGTAAAAACTGATAATATTGTCCATTTGTTACCAATCCCCAAACAGATGATTGATTTTGCAAACTACGGAAAGCATACGTTAGTAACTGCGGTAAACCTTCAGAGGGAGAAATACTACTATTTTTCGATTCAATTAATAATACCCATAAATTGGTGCTAGCTGTTTTTTTGGCTTTATTAACAGCTAAAATATCCATTCTTCCAGTAATTATTTTATCTTCGTCTTCGATTTGAATATCTGCAATTTCTTCCTCTAGTTTGATTTGAAGTGGATAACGGTAAAATCCTGCTAGTCGCATTAAAGGAGCAATTACAAGAAATTTAACTTGCCCTTCAGATACTTTGCCAGTTGCAAGATATCTATCAAAGTCATCTCGAATTTGGCTAAGTTCTTGTTGTTCTTCTTGCGTTAAAGCTTCAAGAGATAATAATGAGTTAAATGAATTATTATACTGTCTTTGAAAGCCTAGAAGGTTATGAACTTCTTCAAGTGATAAGTTACGTGCATTAAGGATAGTCATAATTAGTTAGCAAGGTAAGTTACTTTTTGGAAGTCCCTAATTTGAGTCTAGCACCATGTTTTCACAACTTTACCCGTAAGTTGTTGCCCATACCAAGGTGTATTTGCTGCTAGCGTGTACAGATTTTTTGATTCGACTTTCCAAGTTTGTTGAGGATTAAATAATGTTAATTCGGCTTTTTCTCCAGAGGCAATTGGACTAATTTTTTGCTGCAAACATTTTGCCGGATTAGTACTTAATGCCTGCCATAATTCTAATGCGGTTAATTCACCTGTTTCAACAAGGTGTTGCCAAAGTAATGATAGTGCCAATTCATACCCTATTGCCCCTGGTGGTGCGTCGGCGAAAGCTACGGTTTTCTCTTCGTAGGTGTAGGGGGTATGGTCGATTGCGATCGCATCCACTATTCCTTCTCTGACACCCTCTCTCAAAGCCTGCATATCGCTCTTGTTCCCTAACGGTGGTTCTAACCGCAAGCTGGGATGATAACTTTTCAGCGCTTTTGTATCGAGCAATAAATGCATCCATGTTGTACTGCATGTTACAGCTAGCCCCTGTGATTTCGCTCTTGCAATTAGTTCTACACCACGAGCAGTCGAAACGCGCATAATATGGACTGGGGTTTCTGTTGCCGCGATTAATTCCAATAATGCGGCAATTGCGGAAGTTTCTGCGGCAACTGGTGTCAAAGGCAACCCAAATCTAACCCCATCTGCCCCTTCGCGCATAATTCCATTTGAGCGCAATTGCTTGTTACAAGGCCAAAAAGCCACAGGCTTATTCAACAACTGTAAGTATTCTAAAGCACGACGCACTAAACTTAAATTTTCCAAAGGTTGCCCATCTGCAAAGCCAACAATACCCGATGCTAACTCTGCTAACTCAGTCAATTGCTGTCCTGCAAGATCATGAGAAATCGCACCCCATATTTGGAGGGTGGGAAGGGGAGAGGGAGGAGACAAGGGAGAAG
>CAXTCQ010000232.1:0-13266 GCA_964242965.1 uncultured Calothrix sp.
CATGCGGCGGGGGCGAAGCCCCCACCCGCACCTTGTGCCAGTTGCGTAAGTCCTGACTCTCTGCGACTCTGCGGCTCTGCGTGAGATAAATAATTCTTTTTAGTAATGTAGACTTTACTTGAAGTCAGCAATTACATGAATCAGTCCAGTCTGGAAGGCTGCGTCGTAGGTGATAACAGGCAAGTTTTCAAGTTCAGCTTGAGCCATAATCATGCGATCGAATGGATCTCGGTGGGCAATTGGTAGGCTTCCTGCTCTAAGAGCATGAGCTGTAGTGATAGCAAGTTCGATAAATTTAGCTTGATGGAATATTTGCGAATATTCTTCAACAAGTTGTTTAGCTTCGGGTAGCTTACCGATGCGGTATTTAGTGGCGATTTCCCAAGCAGAAGCGCTGCTAACAATAATGCGATTCTCTGAGTAGCGAATGATTTCTCGGCAGTCAGTGTGGAGTTTTGGGTCGTCGAAGAGCCACCATAAAAAAATATGGGTGTCAATGAGGTAGCTCATTCCCATTGCCGGAGTTCCTCTTCTGGCAGTGTTTCAAAGAAAGCATCACCAAGTTGTCCTTTCAATAAACCAGGGGTACGGGGTTGTGTACGTTCTTGACTTAAACAAGTGTCGAAAGTAATGAATTAGGTCATAAAGTTCTGCTAGTTTATCTTCGGGGATATTTTGCAGTTCTTGGACAATCTTCTGGATCAGCATAAGTAAAAGATTGTTAAGCAATATTGTTAAGCGATTATGGTATTATATCTGACGCGACACCGAACACATGTTTAAAGCGCGAAAGTTTTTAATTAATCTGCGACAATTTTCACTTTGTCCGCGCTTGGATTCACGCTAGGTAACACCGATAATGCCTACTTTTAGATGAAATAGCCCTGATGCGGATTTAATTGCAATGTTGAATGCGATTTTGACCTCTTCTTTTTTAGCAACTCCCAACTCCCAACTCCCATCTCCCAACTCCCAACTCCTAACTCCCCATAATATGTATAATACACTGTAACCCTACCAACGAGCCGTAGTATTCACCGAGGTATTTAGACAGTGGGCATAGTAGTTGAAAACGTATTCAAAAATTTTGGCAGTTTTAAAGCACTCGATAACGTTAGTTTAGAAATCAAAAGCGGCTCGTTGGTAGCATTACTGGGACCATCGGGTTCGGGTAAGTCTACTTTGCTGCGGTTAATTGCAGGGCTAGAATTGCCAGATTCCGGCAGAATCTTGTTAACAGGCAAAGATGCGACTCACCAAAGCGTCCAAGAGCGAAATATTGGATTTGTGTTTCAACATTATGCATTGTTCAAGCACATGACAGTTCGGCAAAACATCGCCTTTGGATTAGATATTCGTAAAGCCGCGAAAAAGAAAATCAAAGCTAGAGTTGAAGAATTGCTCGAATTGGTGCAGTTAAGCGGATTTGGAGAAAGATATCCATCGCAATTATCGGGAGGTCAACGACAGCGGGTAGCCTTAGCAAGAGCATTAGCAGTTGAACCAAACGTCTTGCTATTGGATGAACCATTTGGAGCGCTCGATGCCAAAGTTCGTAAAGATTTACGCGCTTGGTTGCGACGATTGCACGACGAAGTGCATGTTACCACAGTTTTCGTAACCCACGACCAAGAAGAAGCAATGGAAGTATCGGATGAAGTTGTCGTCATGAATAAAGGGTGTATCGAACAGATTGGGTCGCCCGCACAAATTTACGACCATCCTGCATCTGCCTTTGTGATGAGTTTTATCGGCCCCGTAAACGTATTGCCAAGTTCTTCAGGCATATTTCAGGGTAACGGATTCGATTCAGCACAACCGGAAATGTTTTTACGCCCGCAAGATGTCATCATCGAAACTGTTTCTAACGGTTCGACCGCACCTGCGCGAGTGAGTCGAATTATACATTTAGGTTGGGAAATTCAAGTCGAATTGACATTAGACGATGGACAAGTGGTAACAGCACATTTATCGCGCGATCGCTTTGACGAATTGCGCTTAGAACCGCAGCAAAGGGTTTATGTCAGACCCAAAGATGCAAAGTCATTTCCGCTTTATTACTCGATTTGAACGTGCAATCGGGAGTAAGGAGTAGGGAGTAGCGAATAGGGGGACTTTGACTTTAATTAGGAGACGCGAAATTTCGCGTCTCTACATTTGTTGGGGGTAATACGGTAAATTTTGTATTTGTATAAAATTATTGATATAATCTGTTGATTATACTTATACTAACGCTTTTGAGCAAGAACAGTGCTGACTGCAAACCTACTCATCTTGTAGCGTTTCGATTAATAAATCAACCTGTTGCTGACGTTCCTCCAAAAAGCTCGCGCACTCCTTCAAACCCTCCACAGCAGTCGCAAACTGGTCAAACACATCAGCCAAATCCAACGAACCCGCCTCAATCCGAGCGATAATTTGCTCAATTTGGGCAACCTTCCCCTCATAACTCCAATCCTCACCCGACACCCGAGTATTTTTAATCATCTTTCTCTTTGCGCCTTTGCGGCTTTGCGCGAAATTACTCTTTAATTTCCACCACCCTTACTTTAACCCCACCCGATGCCAACACCACAAACAACTCATCCCCCACATTTAACTGAGAATGCGATCGCAAAATTTCCCCCTCCTCATTTTTAACCACAGCATACCCCCGCTGCAACACCCCCTTCGGGTCAAGAGTAGCCAACTTTTGGCGTAAAAGTTCCAAATGCTGCCTAGATTCTTGTATTCTCCCCGCAGCCAACTGCAACAACCGCTGACGCTTCCAACTCAAAACTTCCATCCGCTGTCGAACCTGCTTATCCAAACCCACCCGCTGCAAGCGATTTCTTAGACCTTGCAACTTATCCTCACTATCCCCCAACAAATAACGAACCGCATCAAACAACTCATCAATACGCGCCAAATGCTGATTATACAAATCATCCAACGACGGCACAACCCGTTCCGCCGCCGCAGTCGGAGTATGAACGCATACATCAGCGACCAAATCAGCCAACGACTCATCGCGCTGGTGTCCAATACCCGTAATTACAGGAATTGTACAATTTGCTACCGCCCGTACAACTCGTTCATCATCAAAACACGCCAATTCCTCAACCGCACCACCACCCCTTGATAAAATTAGCACCTCGGCACGCCCATCTTTTTCGACCCGTTGAATAGCCTTAGCAATCGAAACTGGTGCATCTTCACCCTGGACAATTGCAGGCGAAAATAACACATGCAAACCCGGATATCGACCTTTAAGCGTCCGCTGAATATCCCCCCAAGCTGCCGCAGTCGGGGAAGTTACAACCGCAATTGTTTTCGGGTGCAGGGGTAAACTGCGCTTGCGGTCATCATCAAATAACCCTTCTGCTTCCAAGCGATTTTTTAACTGTTTGTAGCGAAGTGCTTGTAATCCAATACCATCGGGTATAGCTTGCCACACTTGGAGTTGGTATTCTCCACGCGATGGGTATAGCTTAAGGCTACCTAAAATAATTATTTTCTCGCCAGCAACGGGAATCTGTGCTAATTTTCCAACCTGACTCTTCCACGTTACGCATTTAATCGATGCCCCTCCACCTGGGTCTTGGAGTGTAAAAAACAACCCGACACGGTGATTGTTGGCGCTGGAAACTTCCCCAGTTACCCAAACTTGCCGTAAAATTTCGTTCTCTTCTAAAAGCGATTGAATGTATTCGGTCAAACCAGCGACCGATACAGCGGTGTCGGGGATAGATGTACGGGGGAGGTCAAAGGTCATAAAAATATGACAAAGCTATTTGGGTAATGAGAATATTGTGCCACGCCCGAACAAAAGCGATCGCGCTTTAATATTTTGCGTTGATCGATTTAAAGCCATCGCAGCAGCTTATTTATCAACCACTGCGTTGAGGTCGGGCGCTTCTCGCGTCGAGCCGAGTTTAGTCGTATACTAAAGGTGTTCTGATTTTTTCAAAGCTAAAATATTACAGGTTGTTCCGTACTATCCCAATCGTCACGCGATCGCGCTAGGATCTAGGCACATCTCCAATATCAAAAATATTCCCGGTTTATGCTTTTTTGACATACAATAGTATATCTGTTCTAGTAAGACTACCAGATTAAAACTTCGACGAATTGATAATCTATATATTTTAGAGCGAGAAAGAGGCAAGAATGGCTGTTAACACCGCAGATAACGCAGGCAAGCAAAAAGCTCTCACGATGGTACTTAACCAGATTGAGAAAACCTTTGGCAAAGGCACAATTATGCGTCTTGGCGATGCGAACCGGATGAAGGTGGAAACCATTTCGAGTGGTGCGCTAACTCTGGATTTGGCATTGGGTGGAGGTTTGCCCAAAGGACGGGTAATTGAGATTTACGGACCAGAGAGTTCGGGTAAGACGACAGTAGCGCTACACGCTGTCGCTGAAGTCCAAAAACAAGGTGGTATTGCAGCTTACGTCGATGCCGAACATGCCCTTGACCCAGCTTATTCGGCTGCGTTGGGTGTGGATATCGAAAATTTGCTAATTTCGCAACCCGATACCGGGGAAGCTGCATTAGAAATTGTTGACCAATTGGTTCGTTCAGCAGCGGTAGATATTGTAGTTATTGACTCGGTAGCTGCACTCGTACCCCGTGCCGAAATCGAAGGCGAAATGGGTGATGCCCACGTAGGTTTGCAAGCTCGATTGATGAGCCAAGCTCTACGTAAAATCACTGGGAACATTGGTAAATCTGGTTGCACGGTGATATTTATCAACCAGTTGCGGATGAAGATTGGTGTTAGTTACGGCAACCCCGAAACCACGACTGGTGGTAATGCGTTGAAGTATTACGCATCGGTTCGTTTGGACATTCGCCGGATTCAGACTTTGAAGAAAGGTACTGAGGAGTTTGGTAACAGGGTTAAAGTCAAAGTTGCTAAAAACAAAGTTGCACCACCTTTTAGAATTGCTGAATTTGATATTATTTTCGGTAAAGGTATTTCGACCATTGGTTGTTTGGTAGATTTAGCCGAAGAAACTGGCATTCTCACCCGTAAAGGTGCGTGGTACAGCTACAACGGCGATAATATCTCCCAAGGACGCGATAACGCGATTAAGTACATGGAAGAAAAGCCCGAATTCGTTGTAGAAGTCACGAAATTGGTGCGCGAGAAACTCGATAAAGGTGCGGTTGTTTCTGCAAACTCGGTGCGGAAGACTGCTGAAGATGAGGATGAGGATGAGGAAGAAATGGAGGAAATGGAAGAGTAGGGAGTAAAGAGGGGGAAAGGTAAAGACAAAATTAAATAATTTTTCTTTTATCTTTGTTACCTATTCCCCTTTTCTTACCTTCGTGACCTTTGTGTCCTTTGTGGTTCAAAAAAATTTTTTTGACCACAAAGGACACAAAGAACACAAAGAAAGAATCTTTCCTGATGCATCACCTTAACAGATGTACCCTTTAACCTTTAACCCTTACCCTTTTCCCCCAAATTACTTATCGCTAAAGCAATCCATCCGCAAATCAATGCGACTCCACCGAAAGGAGTAACTATTCCCAAGTAGATAGTATTGGTTAAACTGAGGGCATATAAACTGCCCGAAAATAAAAAGATACCAATAATAAATAACCATCCACTAATAATTAAGCTTTTGCTTGGTGTTTGAGTATTGCCCAGGAGAATGGCAACGGCTAGAAGTGCTAGAGCATGATACATTTGGTAGCGAGTACCAACTTCAAAAATGGAAAGCGATCGCTCGTCTAATTGCCCTCGTAAAGCGTGAGAACCAAAAGCACCTGCTGTAACCGATAATCCGCCGAATATTGCTGCTACGCTTAAAAATATTTGCTTCATAGGGTGGAAGAAAGGTAAAGGGAAGGTCTACAAAGCCGAGTCAAAAATCTAGTGTGCGGTAAGGTTTAATTGTGGAACTCGAGACACAATTAAATTATTGCCCCTAAATAAAGTTTTCACATACTCACCATCGACAAGTTCGCATCCAAAAAGAGCCGACTGTTTGGGGTTGCCGATAAAATCGCGTCCCCAAACAGCCTGCGTAATCGGCAATCCAATATTCAGGAATACCCATTTCCTCATAATCTGTAAGCTTTTTATAGTAATCATCGCGCCAATTTGTAGAAACAACTTCGACTACTAAAGGAACCAACGCTGCCTGCGTAACAGTTGATTCCTTTTTCCAAAGCACTTCATTGGCAAGATTGTCAAGGTTTAATAACAATACATCGACTGAGTAAGCTGATTCAGCTTTGGGTGTTATTAACAAATGCGGTTTTGGGGATGGTATAGGGTAGGTTGAGGCTGTCAAATTCCACTGTTAATTTGCGTGCTAAAAACCCGACAACTTTTTCATGGTCTCCGGTTGGTGGTGGTATCTCGATTGTGACTCCGTTATGTAATTCGTAGCGTCTCCCGTCGTTGGGGAACCATTCGATAAATTCGTCGAAGGTGACTATTTTGGGTTGGGTTTGGGTCATAAAGTTAATAATTATTCAGACCGCTCATGATTAAGCATCGCAGTTGTCGGGGATCTAGCAGCCCCTTAGAGAGTGTTTATAAATAAAATCTGTCCCAAGAGTTTCGGAACGTTCGCTCTTAGCGTGCCGTAGGCTCTAGAATCTAAGGTTTAAAGCGTAGTCAAGAGATGCATCCGATGCGCTGTTGTTCCATTGGGCATGACAAATTAAGACTTTTGCCGAATTTATAAACACCCTCTTAGCTTGACTTTATCCAAAATTAAGAACTTGGTTTCCTTTATCCGGCAAAAACCCTAGATGACGGCAATAACTTTTTCTATATCACCGATTATCGGTAAAATCGAAAAAGTCAAATAACTGTCCCACAAACGTTCCAGCATAAGCCTTAACGTTTCGTAAAAATGGATAAAGTCGAGTTAAGGTGCGAAAGCAAGCCAATTCCAGATTTGATTAATTTAGCTAAATTTATCCAAATTTGCCGCTATCTAGGTGTAACTACGGTGGCACAACAACTATCTGAAGGCATACATTCTAAATGTCACTAACGGCTTAGGCTTTGTAAACTCTGAAATTATACAGAGATTACAAAGCTATTTAACGATTAAAATATCGAGGCATTTTCTTAAAGTCAGACGCAAGTCTAAATCTATAGCGGAGTATGTTGCAGCTTTGTGCTACTTACATAACCGCCATTTATGCTGCGTTTTTACATGTATTGATTCTCATTCTAAGTATTTTTACACACAAAAAAATCATGATGGAACTGCCAGAAAATAACTTGTTTAAACAAAATTCCGATTAACGATAATGATAATCTTCTCGGAGTCAGTTTCAGCAATATCGCAATTAAGGAAGGTAACGACGGTATTTCTAACGCTGTCTTTACAGTCAACCTTTCTGAGGTTTCTGGTAAAACTGCAACGGTAAATTATGAGACGACGGATGGTACTGCGATTAGTGGGGTTGATTACAATGCTGTTTCAGGTAGTTTAACTTTCAATCCTGGTGTAACAAGTCAAACGATTTCTGTACCAATTATTGGTGATTTTATCGATGAAGTCGATGAAAATTTCATTCTCAAACTCGTTGCATCCGTTAATGCGACTGTTGGTACTAACCAAATTTCTGCGGTAATTAGCGATGACGATACAGCAGGTTTCACTATTACTCCCACGACTGGAACCACTACTGAAGGTGGAGATAAAGCTAGTTTTACCATCCAATTGAACAGTAAACCGACTGCTGATGTCAGCTTCGGTTTGAGTAGTTCCAATATCCAAGAAGGACAAGTATCCACATCCAGTATTACCTTTAATTCCAGCAACTGGAATTTACCGCAAACGGTGACAGTTACAGGTGTAGATGATACAGTTGTTGATGGTAATATTGCTTACAAAATTATTACCGGAGCAGCGGTCAGTAATGATATAAACTATGATATTTTAAATCCTTTAGATATCGATATTATCAATACCGATAACGACAACCCCATAGCCACAGTTACCAATGGTACATCAACATCTGATACCCTAGTTGGAACAAATTTAAGCGATCGCATTTTCGGTAATGGTGGGAATGACAATATTATCGGTGGAATGGGTGCGGATGAACTTTATGGTGATGACGGTAACGATGTCATGTTCGGTGATGGTACTTCTGCCATGTCGGGTATGGGTGATTTGATTTATGGAGGAAATGGAAGCGATCGCATTTACGGTGGTGAAGGTGATGATTTACTTTATGGTGATGCTGGAAACGACCAAATCTGGGGTGATGCTGGGAATGACAAAATCTGGGGTGGTTTGGGTAATGACATATTAACTGGTGGTGCGGGGAATGACAGATTCTACATCACTAGGAATGAAGGTATCGATCGGATTACAGATTTTCAAAATCAAGATGTTATTGCTTTATCGGGTGGTTTAACTTACTCTCGTTTGTCTTTCATGCAAAATATCAACCAAACTTTTGTGACTGAAACTTCTACCCAGCAAGTTCTGGCAATTTTGACTGGAGTTCAAGCTTCGAGTTTGACTTCTAACTCGTTTATGAGTATGTAGTTGCGTAGCGCTATCTTATATCTTACAGTTTTACGGGTAAACAACGTATATACTCAATTTATCAAATAAAAGATACATATTTATTAAAGAGCGATCGCTAATCCAATAAACATGGATTTTAGCTATTCAACTTGTGGATTTACAATCCCTGTCGGGCATTAAACGGAGTCGAGTATTCTAGGTAATATAAGTATAAAATATACTGTTACAGCTACAAGATATAATATGCGCTAAAGCGCAACTACGAACGAATCCAACTTTTTTTAGTTCCCAAATAATTAACTTCTAAATCTGATGAAAATTAATAAATATACTAAATAATTCTGCACGGTTATACTTTTAGGACAATTTACCTCGACTGCTGCTGCTCAAACAATTAATCCTGAGAATGTAGAGAAAACTGATATACAGCTATCGAAGTTAAAAACTATTGACTCGCTGAACAAGTTTAAACTCCGAAATTCCCAACTTCGGACTCTCAAAGAAGCTAATTTCAAGTCGGAAATTATTCATCCAGAATTATCGTTACCTAATATTGATACTCAAGTAACTGCTCAAAATCCAGAAGTTCAACCCGAAAGAGATATATACATTACTCCTCGAATTGGGGCACAATTTACTAGTGGTGCAGGAGTTGGATACGAAAGTTCTTATACAACAGTTGAAGGGTTTGTTCCGCTAGTTCAAAATCCAGGCAAAGACCTGACTTTTATCCAAGGAAAATTACATTTAGCAACTACGAACGATGATTCACAATTACGCTTAATTATTGACTCGAATCCAATTAATAATAGTAGCAATAATTTTGCAGTCAATAGCTTCAATACAGCGGATATTTTTGCTGCGGTGAGGTCAAATAATATCACGGGTGCAACTAATGATTTTGAAGTTATAACTTTTGATAATAGTAATATTTGCTTGCAAACTAGAAATAACCAAATTAGTAACTTTAATATAGAAGATTTGTTTGGAGGCATTATTCAAATTGAAGAAGGCTTTTTCGTTAGTAATATTATTCCCCAAAACACTGGAAGTCGCTTAAGTGCAACAACTGTTCCCGCAGGTACTTGTGGATTTTAGTTCAATACGCTTGGTGTTAAGGATAATTGTAGGTTGGGTGCAGCGAAGCGTAACCCAACGCAAGATGTTGGGTTCCACGCTCGTCCCAAGGGGACTGGCTTTGCCTACGTTACACCCAACCTACGCAATTGATTTTGAGCTTAACACCAAGCGTATTGGATTTTAGTTTACGTGCGTAAGAAGGAAGAAGAAAGAAGCCAATATGTACCCACCCTTACTTATAGTGGTATACCGCACTACCCTACGGGAAAACTACGTTAACGTGCTGCTTCGCTATAGCTTCGCTGAAATGGAAGTTAGGTTTAACGCAAGTACTCACTAAAATTGTTCGAGTCATTTCTCTGAAAGTCATGCACAAAAAATGAGTAGCACCAAACCTTTAAAAATGGTGCGTTACGACTTGCGTAACGCAGCCTACAATATTGAAAGTCATGCACAAAAAATGAGTAGACAGAATATTAAGTATAATTTTTCTGTACTTGGATATCACATTGATGTAGGCGAATATTTTAGATGCAAATTAGATGCAAATTATATATCAAAATGCATAAATAAAATTTACTTGTTTATTGTCGAATGGGCATTTGCCATCAAGACAATACTAGTTATATCAAGTTCGGATGATTACTTACGATAAAGTTTTTCTCTGTAGGTTGGGTGGAGCGTTCGCGCAGCGTGTCCCCTTGGGACTCAGCGTAACGATAGCGCTAATGTTGGGTTTGACTTCGTTTCACCCAACCCACTTTTATCTTCTTTAATTATAAGTCTTTAATCGAAGATGAGATTAAATATGGAATTGAAGACACTAATAAAATTGGGCAGATAAAAAATAGGGCAATGATTAGAACTGGATGGGATTTTGACAAGCCGAGCCAGGTATATCGGGGCAGAATAGTGAGATAATTGATAAAAATTGAGTTTTAATACCAAGTAAGGACATTTCAGGTTATTTTGGAATGGCTTGCAATCCCAAACTTAAAATCAAAAATCCTGAGTTGGTGTCATAAGCATGAAAATTGATTCGAGGCGAAAATATCACGAATTGACAGCAACTGCTTGAGGTTGCATGACGCACATCAAATCTTGAATACCCTTTTGCAGATATCGCGTTACCGTCATTGGACTGGTACCAATTTTTTTAGCTGCATCTTTGCGCGAAAGTTCCTTCAAAAATACCAATTCAACAGCCATACGCGGTTTATCTTCAAGCTGGTTAATGGCACCTTGAAGTTGCTGCCGTTCTTCCTCTTCATGTTGTGCTACCGCCGAACGAGGACAGGGAAGTGCTTCACCTAGAGTAATTTGGCAATCAACATAATGAACCACAGTTGCATCTAAACTCAAAGGCATCCGATTTTGAGCAGCTAACTTGGTTTCTTGCCACTCTTGCAAAGATACATCGAGTAAATTCGCTATTTCCGCATCTTTTGGAGGACGACCTAACGATTGTGCCAAATCTTTGCGAACCTTTTGCCCTTCGTTATATAATTCCTGCCAGCGACGGGGAATCTTTAATAGAGTACTGCGATCGCGCAAGAAATGTAGCATCTCACCTCGGATATAAGGTACTGCAAACGAGCTAAAAGCATACCCTTGGCTGGGGTCAAATCGCTCAATTGCCCGAATTAGACCAAAATACCCAATTTGCTCTAAATCTTCGTAAGGCTCGTTACATTGATGGCTAAATTTGTGTGCCATTTTCCGCACTAAGCCAGTATGTAACTGCACCAATTGATTGCGAAGTTTAATCGAAGGATTCTGGTGATAGATAAGCAGCAGCTCCATACTATCAGAAGGCTGCGAGCGAAGATTGCCTCCGTTATAAAAACTACCATACCGCATACCGGATTGACTTGCTAACATAACAATATCCCCTTTAGTAACCCCTTTACCAACTTATGGAGTTGCGTAAATTTGCATTCAAGCTGTAATTATTTTCCTTACGAAAGGTTTTATACACCATTCGTTGTTCCACTGAACTTACGAAAAGGCATTACTAAAGAATCCGGTATTTACACGGATAGCCTTTTCAGGATTTTCTGTTGTAGGTAGATTTTTAGTAGTGTTAGCGACATTATTAATCTTGAAGAACGCTAACACCGACACAATTCAAAGCTTCTTCAATTACTTACCGCACCGATGTTTTAGCCGTTGCTTTCCTATGTGCCAATCGCATTAAAATATTTGCCTACATTTGTTGTACCCAAAATTTGGCACTGTTTTACAATTGGGGTAAAAATTTATAAATAAAATTTTTGGACTTTGAAGGTCAATATGGAAACTGTTGGCGGCGCTCCACTAGAGACAGTTAAAATGTATATTCGCTCACCAGAAGCAAACCTAACCATTAATATTAAAAGCGATCGCATAGCATACCCATACGGCTGATAAATTCGCTTGCTGCTAGCCCCCCCATGCTTGAAAGCACCGGGTGTCCTCGCGGCAAAGTTTTCGGTGTAAAATAGTTTAAATAACTATTACTCAAATCAAGTCCTATGGACGCTTCCGAACTCAAACGCGAAATCGAAACGCTGTCTCGCCGCCTGGGTAAAACCCGGGACTATCTTTGACATTCCCGCACTGACTGCCAAAATTCAAGATTTAGAACAAATATCGGCGCAACCTGAATTTTGGGACGACCAAACTCAAGCACAGCGAACAATGCAGGAACTCGACGAACTCAAGGTACACCGGGAGCAGTTCCAACAGTGGCAAGCTTCTTTGGAAGATACCAAAGCAGTCCTTGAACTGTTGGAATTAGAAACCGATGCAGGGCTACTTGGAGAAGCTGAATGTACCCTTACTAAACTTCGCCGCGAACTCGACCAGTGGGAATTGGAACAATTACTTTCCGGTCCTTATGATAAAGAAGGGGCCGTATTAACAATAAACGCTGGTGCTGGCGGTACGGATTCCCAAGACTGGGCAGAAATGCTACTGCGGATGTACACCCGGTGGGCAGAAGACCACGACTATAAAGTTAAGCTAGTCGAAGAATCGGAAGGTGACGAAGCTGGGATAAAATCGGCAACCATCGAAATTACCGGACGCTATGCTTACGGGTATTTACGTTCGGAAGTCGGTACTCACCGTCTCGTGCGAATTTCGCCGTTTAATGCAAACGGCAAACGCCAAACTAGCTTTGCTGGAGTGGAAGTTATGCCGGATATCGACAATAGCGTGCAGCTAGATATTCCAGAAAAAGACTTGGAAATTACCACTTCTAGGTCTGGTGGTAAGGGTGGGCAAAACGTTAACAAAGTCGAAACTGCCGTGCGCGTCGTTCACCTTCCTACGGGTATCGCGGTACGTTGTACCGAAGAACGCAGCCAACTACAAAATAAAGAAAAAGCCCTTGCCCGCTTGAAAGCGAAGCTGTTGGTAATTGCCCAACAACAACGCGCTAAAGAAGTCGCTGAAATTCGAGGTGATATTGCCGAAGCATCCTGGGGCAACCAAATCCGTAATTACGTATTTCACCCATATCAATTGGTCAAAGATTTACGTACTAACCTAGAAACTACTGCTATCCTCGATATCATGAACGGCGAACTCGACCCGTTTATTCAATCATACCTGCGCCAAGAAAACCAATTGGTTGAAAGCGCTTAAAGGGAGTTAGGAGTTAGGAGTTAGGAGTTAGGAGTTAGGAGTTAGGAGTTAGGA
>CAXTCQ010000233.1:0-13184 GCA_964242965.1 uncultured Calothrix sp.
CCCCACAAAAAATCCCCAAACCCACCCCGTGTATCTAAAAATACAGAAGTAGCGAACCACAAAGGACACAAAGGACACAAAGAAATGAATGAGAAGGAAACCAAGGAACAAGGGAGACAAGGAGGACAAAGGAAAAAATCTTCTCCCCCCACTCCCCCCTCTATCCCCGACGGCTGGCTCGAAATTGGTACGATTGTAGCCGCCCAAGGGTTACGGGGTGAGATGCGGGTGTATCCCGATACAGATTTTCCCGAACGTTTTGAGGAACCAGGAACGCGCTGGTTGTTGCCTCCAGGTGCAAAGCAACCGCAACCGATAGAGTTGCTTTCTGGGAAATATTTACAAGGAAAGAATCTATATATTATTGAGTTAGAAGGTGTGAAAAGTCGCACTCAAGCCGAGGAAATGCGCGGTTATAAGTTATTAGTGTCGGAAGATGACCGTCCGCAATTAGGTGAGGATGAATATCACATTTTAGATTTAGTTGGCTTGCAAGTTTTCATGCAGTCAACGGGGGTGTTGATTGGTAAGGTTGTAAATCTAATACCCGCTGGCAATGATTTATTAGAAGTCGAATTACATCAAGAAGAAAACGAAGCACAAAAAACAAAAGACAAAAAACAAAAAAATATTTTAATTCCCTTTGTTAGAGAGATTGTCCCGGTTGTCGATATCGAAACTGGTCGCGTTGAAATTACACCACCGGAGGGTTTATTGTCAATTAACGATTAGAAATGCTGCAAAATACCGCACGTTGTCGAACCGCGACCAGCGCTCACGCTCATACGCAGTAAGCCTTAATCCCGATTGAGTGACAATTAAGTACTTTCAAAATAACGACAAGATTCACACGGACCTTCCGGGTTAACTGCACAGCGAATAATTTCGGAATGAGCATTGAAGCGGCATGTTGCATAGCCAATAACCCAACGTCCGTTAACCAGACTTTTTTCTGTAGGACGTTTTGCCGACTGTACGTAAATGGCAATTTTATGCAAGCTGTAGCGTCCCGATTTTAACTCATATCTGTGACGACGCTCTAAAACTGCGTAGGTTTTTCCTTCTAAATCAAGATAATTTCCAGGTTGCGGCATCCAGTCGAGTTGGATGCTGCCAAGGGATTGTTGTGGATGGGTAAGAATTACTTCGGTTGGTAAAGTATTAGGCTCCATAGGCTTGTATAAAGTTGCTCGCAATATATAGGATAGTAACGCACTTGCTCGTACTAACTTGCTCCCGTTAACGAATTACAAACATTTAGTAATTAAATAGTGTTGACTTTTTAATAGTAAATGGCCATGCCAAGACCTCAGTACCGCCAACACAGACCGAAGGGGATTTACAGGAGAACGAAGCGGTCTTTTCTTCACGTTTATGGAATTGGTTAAAGAAGTTCAACCAAAATGGTTGGTCATGGAAAATGTGCCGGGTTTACTCTCGGCAGACCAAGGAACTGCTTTTGAGACAGTTATCGACACGTTGGAAGAGAACGGGTATTTGGGGGGATGGGTATCGTGTAACGCTACCGATGCGGGCTTACCCCACAACCGAGACAGAGTATTCTTTATTGCAAGTTTTAGAAGCGAACGTGCCTATCACTTCTTTACTGACAGCAGCGAACTGTTTAGGGATAATTCGACGAGAGAACCGCGCAGGGAGAAAGCTAGACCCGATTTTTGTCAAAGCTCTTTCGGAAACGCTCCGCTTGTGGTACAACGTCGCGGTCGCTTCGGGTATACCTTGGCAAAAAGTATCTGCCCCACGTTACGTGCCCAAGCTTCCGGACATAAAGGAGGTCATTCAGACAGACCAATACTCTGTGGCGAGAAACTTGACGTGGACAGAGTGGGAAATGCTCATGGGGTTTCCTCCCGGTTGGACGGTCGTCGAGGGAGACTCCTTGGTAACGCCGTTGTCCCAGCCATCAGCGAATGGATTGGAAGGCAAATTTTAGAGATTGAGAGAATTATACTTAAAAAGTAGTAAGGCATTAGAAGAATATAAAAAAATATTCTTTCATTGCGAGCCAATAAGAAAAACTCCTAGCTAAAATCCGATCGGGGACATCCGACGCGAATATTCCTGACACTACTTAAAGTAGAAACCCAACAATATCGAACCAGTGCGAACATATCTTTTCGTCCAAAGTCCAATAACTATTGACTAAGGATTTTACAATGTGCTAATCTCAAACCAATCGGTCTGATTTTTCTCAAATCTCCAAGCCCTACTTAATGTCAAAAGGCGACGAAACCAAAGCGATGATTATTCAAGAAGCTGCTGCCCTGTTTAACCAACAGGGTTACGCTGGTTCGTCGATATCCGATATCATGCGGGTGACGGGGTTGAAAAAAGGCGGAATTTACAACCATTTTCAAAGCAAGGATGATTTGGCACTGCAAGCTTTCGATTATGCGATTTCGCAAATCCAAAAGCGCTATCGTCAAGCATGGACTAGCAAGCAGCAGTCAATCGAGCGCTTGAATGCGATAATCGATGTGTTTCGTATTTACATCGATAATCCCGAACACCCGATAATTAAAGGTGGATGTCCGTTACTCAATACTGCAATTGAAAGCGACGATGCACATCCAGCTTTAAGAGAACGCACTCAAAAAGCAATGAATTCGTGGCGCGAATTGTTTCGTCGAATTATTGAGAAAGGTGTTAGAAAAGGCGAAATACATCCCAATATTGATGCCGATGAAATCGCTTCTATACTAATTTCCACGCTCGAAGGTTCTGTAATGATGAGCAAACTTTACAGCGATTCGATTCATATCGAACGTGCTATTCGGCATTTAAATGACTACCTAAATACGCATTTGCGAGTTTAGTTCGTTCGTAGTTGCGTTGTCTTCGCCTTAAAGTGCTATATGCGAAGACAGCGCAACTACGAGCCACTATCTTTTACATAAAAACAAACCATTCGGTCTTAAAACTAGTTCAAAATCTCAAATCGCTATGACTCAAACAAAGCCATTTCGTCTAATTACAATCCCTATCAGTCACTACTGCGAAAAAGTTCGATGGGCATTAACAAAACAGAAAATATCGTTTGTTGAAGAAGCGCTTATGCCGCCATTCCATTTACTTGCAACTAATTCTGTAGGAGGTAAATTAACTCCCGTTCTCGTTACCGAAGACGGTATATTTACAGACTCGACAGATATTTTAAAGTATCTCGATTCTATTTCTTTAACACATATAAAATTATTTCCCGAAAATCTTGAATTGCGGAAACAAGTTGAAGAATTAGAAGAATTATTCGATGAAAAGCTGGGAGTCGCTACACGTCTTTGGGGATATTCGCGTTTACTAGATAATCGCAAAATCATTAAAAATGCCTGGTCTAATGGCGTACCATTTTTTGAGACAATGTTTTTTCCAGTGATATTTCCAGTTATGCAACAACTTGTATATAAAAAGTTTGGCATAACTGCAACTTCCGGAAAACAAGCATAGGCAGAAATCCAACAAGTATTTGAGCAAGTTAATCAAATCTTAGCCGATGTACGCAACCGAACGATTTTAGTTTTTGTAGTTTTTGTAGGTTGGGTGTAGCGACAGCGGAACCCAACGTTATAGTATGAATCAATGTTGGGTTACACTTCGTTCCACCCAACCTACAGTTTCTACAGTTTCATTTTATTGGTGCTATCGGTTCATTAATTGGCACGGTATTACTCATCTTTGGCTGTATCTACACTCTTGTTTCAGCCTAATTTTTTTGCAATTTTACAAACCGTTCGGTCTTTTATTTGAGGAGCAAATAATCGTGTTGAAATTTTACTACAATACTCGTTCGCCAATGGCACGACGTGTATGGCGTTTTTTGCTAGAGAAAGATATTCCATTTGAACCAATTTCGATGAATTTGAATGGCGACCAAATGCAACCAGAGTATTTGGAACTTAACCCATTTCATCACATTCCAGTTATAGTTGATGGTGATTTTCGAGTCATTGAATCGCTGGCTATTTTAGATTATTTAGAAGCAAAATATCCCACACCCGCACTTTTACCGAAGGATATCAAAGCATTAGGGACGGTGAGAATGGTGCAAATGGTGTCCACAAATGAGTTATTACCGAAAGTAATTTCGCTAATTTTTGATAGCGAAGATTCTGAAAAGTATGTGCAAGCTAAAGATAATTTAGCAATAGTACTGCGATTTTTGGATGCGACTTTGGGTAGTAATGATTATTTTGGTGGCGAACAGTTCTCGCTGGCAGATATTGTTGTGGGTACAGATATTTCTTTGCTGCCAAAAATAGGATTTAGTTTCAATCATTATCCGCAATTACATAATTGGTTTCAACGATTAATGCAGCGTGAAGTATGGCAACAAACTGAATTGAGTACGGAAGATTATCAGCAATTTAAACGAGTTTTAAATATCTTGCGTCAGCGGAGGTCAAGAATTAAGAATACAAGGTAGCGGTGCGTTTCATTAATGAACGGCATGTCGTGAGGGTCAGATCCCCGACTTCTTAAAGAAGTCGGGGATCTAGCAACCCCTCAGAATTAATGACACTGACCAATAGTTTATTTAATTTCACTTTGAATCCTTATATGTCTAAAAAGAATCGTAAATCCTTAGCTATAGCTTGTTCTTCAGGTAGCTTTAAAGGTGCTTTTGCTCACGGTGTATTGAATGCTTTAGAAGTCGCCCAAGTTCGCGCTGATGCTTACGCAGCTGCATCATCATCGGTGATACCAACAGCTTGGGCTACTATTAGTAAAGTCAGAGAATTGGGTGTAGGTTATTGGTTGGCAGGTTTACAACTTCTTCAACAAGCAGATATTGGCATGAGTCAAGTTGTGCTGGGGGGAATTACAAATTTCAGTCCGCCAAAAGATAAGTTATTTGCAACTGAAACTCCTGCCTATTTTGTTGCGACTAGTGCGGTGATAACTCCAGAAGCTGCCAACGAAACTCAAAGCGAAAAAGCGCGAAGATTGGGGAGAAAATTATTAGTATCGGCTGCGAAGAAAGATAAAAGTTGGGTTAATGAACATTTACAAACGGCTTTATTTGGTAATTTTAGTAATCAAAGCAATCATTTATATCTTGATACAAATAACTTTGATGAAGTCGTTTATGCTTCCTGTCGGATGTTGCACGCTTGGGATATTCCCGCTTGGATAGGTGGTAAACCTTATATCGATGCATCTTACACCTGTATGTGTCCGGCTGTAGAAATGGTGGAAGCGGGATATAAAGAAGTAATTGCAATCAGTAATGAACCGGGTCAACTTTACCGCGATATGTTTCTGTTAGAAGAAGTTCCATCGAGTTATAACGGTGCGAAGATTCATCTGATTAAGCCAGATGTTGAATTGAAAGATTTGGGAGTTGATTTCACCAATGCGACGGAAGCGGGTTTAGTAGCGGTTTATCAACATGGTGAAGAGAAAGGCAGAGAGTTTGTTAATAATTTTATAAATAAATATTAAATTGAGTTCGCTAGACTCGTAACTATAACATGGCATCATTCGTGAGAAGCGAGATTCCCGACTTCGCAGGAGTTGTCGGTAATCTGAGCAACTCGCATAGGATTGCTGTATAAAATAATCAGACAAGATGAAAAAATTTATCATAATAGATGTTTAACCATTACTGTGTTTGAACTTGGATGAAATGTTGCACTAATACTAAGTAAAAAACGAATATTTTTTAGATAAATCCTAAATAAAGGGTAGGGCAAATTACGATTGAATGTGATATACCCAACATATAGGGTAATAAACCCTTATTCACCACAGTGTCTAATTGGGAGGACAATACACATGGTAACGGTAGCTAAATTCGCTTTGTCTCAATCCTCCAAAGAAAAATCATTTATCCTCTGGTTTAACCAGGTTGGTATTCAAGATATTCATATAGTCGGTGGAAAAAATGCATCTCTAGGAGAAATGATTCAACAGTTGCAACCCCAAGGTGTAAATGTACCCAATGGTTTTGCGACCACTGCACATGCGTATCGGTATTTTATCGAGTCTGCTTGTTTAGATTCAAAGCTTCGCAAGCTGTTTCATGACCTCGATGTTGAGGATGTGAAAAATTTACAGGAACGTGGGGAAAAAGCACGCGCATTGTTGATGAATACTCCGTTTCCGAAAGAACTCGAAGATGCGATCGCATCCTCCTACTTAGAACTATGCGAACAATATAATCAAAATACTGATGTGGCTGTGCGGAGTTCTGCCACTGCTGAAGACTTGCCCGATGCGAGTTTTGCCGGACAGCAAGAAACTTATTTAAATATTACAGGTATAGAAGCAGTATTAAGCGCTACGCATCGTTGTTTTGCTTCGCTATTCACTGACCGTGCGATATCGTACCGCGAAACCAAAGGCTTCGACCATTTTGATATAGCTTTAACCGTCGGTATACAAAAAATGGTACGTTCTGATTTAGCTTCATCGGGAGTAATGTTTAGCATTGACACCGAAACTGGATTTGAAAATGCCGTGTTAATTACCGCTGCTTATGGATTGGGCGAAAATGTCGTCCAAGGGACGGTAAATCCTGATGAATATTACGTATTTAAACCGACATTAAAAGCCGGATTTCGCCCAATTATCGATAAAAAGTTGGGTAGTAAAGCCTTGAAGATGGTTTATGAAAACGGTTCAATATCGACTAAAAATATCTCGGTTTCTACTACCGATAGAGATAAATTTGCTATTACCGATGACGAAATTTTACAACTAGCAAATTGGGCATGTTTAATCGAAGACCATTACTCGCAAGTGAATGGTACTTACACCCCGATGGATATCGAATGGGCAAAAGATGGCATTACCAGCCAACTTTTTATTGTCCAAGCACGTCCGGAAACGGTACAGTCGCAGAAACAGGGGAATGTATTGCGTAGTTATCGGTTAATAGGGGAAAGGGGTAAAGGGGAAGGGGTAAAGGGAGAAGAAAAATCTTCTACTCTCCCTACCTACCCCGCTCCCCTCGTCACCGGACGTGCTGTTGGGGAGATGATTGGGCAAGGTCAAGTCAGAATAATTCTCGAACCAAAACAAATTAGCGAGTTCCAAGCGGGGGAAGTACTAGTAACGGATAGAACCGACCCCGACTGGGAACCGATAATGAAGCGTGCAAGTGCTATTGTTACTAATTCGGGTGGTAGAGTTTGTCATGCTGCAATCATTGCGCGGGAATTGGGGATTCCAGCAATTGTTGGGTGTGGAAACGCAACGCAAATCTTAAAAAATCAGCAGGAAGTAACTATTTCTTGTGCGGAAGGTGAAGAAGGAAAAGTTTATGCAGGATTATTGCCGTTTGAAGTGCAAGAAGTGCCTCTAGAAAATTTGCCACGTACCCGTACCAAGATTTTAATGAATGTTGGTAATCCGCAGGAAGCGTTGAAATTATCCGCGATTCCTAATGATGGAGTCGGTTTAGCACGGACTGAGTTTATTATTGCTAACTATATTCAAACGCACCCGATGGCTTTGTTGCACTTCGATAAGTTAAAGGATGAAGCGGTTATTGCTAAAATTGCGGAAATGACTGCACAGTATATTGATAAATCGCAGTATTTTGTCGATAAATTAGCGCAGGGGATTGGCACAATTGCCGCAGCGTTTTATCCCAAACCTGTGATTGTTCGCATGTCGGACTTTAAGAGTAACGAATACGCGAATTTGTTAGGTGGAAGACAATTTGAACCCCACGAAGAAAACCCGATGTTGGGTTGGCGAGGGGCAGCGCGATATTATGATGAAGGCTACCGCGATGCTTTTGCGTTGGAGTGTCACGCTATTAAACGGGTACGCGATGAAATGGGTTTGGTTAATGTCATTCCGATGATTCCTTTTTGCCGGACTCCCGATGAAGGACGGTTGGTACTCTTAGAAATGGCAAAAAATGGCTTAAAGCAGGGTGAGGGTGGGTTGCAAGTTTATGTAATGTGCGAGCTACCCAATAATATAATTATGGCGGAGGAATTTGCTGACGTTTTTGATGGATTTTCGATTGGTTCCAACGATTTGACGCAGTTAACACTGGGAATTGACCGAGATTCGGCTTTGGTAGCTAGATTATTTGATGAACGCAGTCTGGGAGTAAAGCGGATGGTGAAGATGGTAATTGCAGCTGCAAAACGCAAAAATCGCAAAATCGGCATTTGCGGACAAGCACCTAGCGATTATCCAGAATTTGCCCAGTTTTTAGTTGAAGAAGGAATCGATTCGATTAGCTTGAATCCTGATTCAGTTTTGAAGACAATGCTGGAAATTGCAAAAGTGGAAAGTGTTAAGTAGTTAGTTGTTAGCTGTCGGTGGTTAGTTGTTAGTTGTTAGTTGGTAATTGTTAGTCGTTTTAGACACTTTTAACTCCTAACTCCTAACTCTTCACTCCTAACTATTAACTACTAACCACGCTCTTAGTAATAAATGACACTTGACGAATGACTAAAAAGTGGTTTCAAATTGGCTTGATAAGTATATTTATACTCTCGCTTGCCTTACGATTTTGGGGATTAGGAAGATTTAATACTTTTGTTTTCGACGAAGTTTATTACGCCAAGTTTGGTAACAATTATCTCACTGGTGTTCCTTTCTTTGATGGTCATCCACCGCTTGGTAAGTTAATTATTGGTGCGGGTATTTGGCTCGGTAAGTATATACCTTGGTGGAATAATGAAGTAAATGGGCTGACAGGTTCTTTATTATCACCGCTTGCTTACCGCTGGTCTAATGCCTTTTTGGGTTCGTTTATTCCGTTACTCGTCGCTGGAATTGCCTATCAACTTAGTCACCGTCGCACTTTTAGTTTAATTGCTGGGTTATTTACAGCTTGCGATGGTATTTTTCTTGTCGAAGCACGTTATGCATTAATTAATCAATATATAGTTATCTTTGGTTTACTCGGTCAATTTTGTTTGCTACTTGCACTCAACGAACGCAAAATACGTCGTAATTTCTACTTAGTCATTGCGGGTATTGGTTTTGGTGCTTCTATTGGTACTAAGTGGAATGGTGTATTTTACCTTGCTGGTGCTTATGCGATGTGGATTGTCGCTTGGATAATTCGTGTACAATCTTCACTCAAGAGTAACGAATTGTACGACGAAAATGAAAGCACGAGTATGTACGCTTTCCCAGACAATAAAGTTGGGATAATGGGAAGCATTAAGCTTCGTTATCACAAGCAAATTGAAGCTAAAACCACCCCATTAGAGAACCTCACGCAACTTAATATTTATCAAGTTCTAATTTTTTTGGGAATTATCCCCATCGTTATTTATGGTCTGATCTGGATTCCCCACCTGCGACTCGACACAAAATTTGATTTTGTCGAAGTCCACAAACAAATTTTGGGATTTCACGAACGTATGGGTGGTAATAGTTCCAAGGTACATCCTTATTGTGCAGCTTGGTATAAATGGCCTCTAATGACGCGCCCGATGGCGTATTTTTACCAAACTGCCCATAGCTTTAAAGACCCTTTACCCGTAACCGGACCCCCGCTTCCTCCTGGTACAGGTAAAGCACTTTACGATGTTCACGCAATGGGAAACCCGTTTTTGTGGTGGTCGGGTGTCACTGCTGTAATGTTGTTGTTTGCAATACTCGTATGGCGCTTGATTGTTTTGTTACGGCAAAAACCTTTAGGAATTCCCCAAAAGCTGACTGCTGATACTTGGATTGCGTTGTACTTAGTATTAAATTACTTAATCAACTTACTGCCTTGGGTAAAGGTGACGCGGTGCATATTTATATATCACTACATGACAGGAGTGGTGTTTGCCTTTTTGGCGATCGCATTTCTCGTAGACTACTGTATCCGCAGTTATCGCCTTTCACTTCGCGCTGTTGGGGTCACGGTTACATTTCTTATTATTGGTGCTTTCATTTTCTGGATGCCAATCTATTTGGGTTTACCCCTGTCTCCCGCAGAGTATAAGTTACGAATGTGGTTTAGTTCGTGGATTTGATAAAACTTTTTGCATTAAAAATGATTTGTAGGTTGGGTGGAGCGTAGCGTAATCCAACGTTTTAATAACCTTGTTACGTAATGTTTCTTTAAAAAAATTCAAATTTGTCTAGATTGGGTGGAGCGAACGTTCCAACCAACCTACAAATTTTATTTTTTGCCAAAAGCTTCGCAGTATTAGAAGCGGAGTAGATTTGCCGATATTACATAGAATTTGCAAAGCTTATTTTATTCATACATATCGACTTAAATCTTAACGTAGACTGAAGTGAATAATTGAAGCTTTTATATTTCTTATCGGGTAAATTAATTTGTTTGTTGTTATGATGTAAAGCGCACAACATGAGGAGATTTATTAAACAATCTTCATTTTCTCGTGCTGCGGCTTCTAAACCCAATTAGGTTTGGAATTTATCTTTAGTAAGCTAAATCGGATAAATCTTTTAATTAACTCAAAAAGTAAATATTTCTGAAAACCAGAGGACGGTTGTAATGGTGAATCAATTACAAATGCAAAACAACCAGGTGACACGATTAAAGGAAGCACCAATACATACCTTGAGTCAAATTCAACCGCATGGTGTTATTTTTGTTCTCAAAGAGCCAGAATTAAGTATTTTGCAAGTTAGTAATAACGTCTATACTAATTTCGGAAAAACTCCTCAAGAACTACTCCAAGCAACCCTTGCGGATTTACTCGATGATTTTCAACTTGAACAAATCAAAACTGGATTGCAAGCAGAAAATCTTGATTATATCAATCCGACAAAAATTTGGGTGCGAAAGAAAGGTGATGACTACGTAGTATTCGATGCTATTTTTCACCGCAACTCCGAAGGGTTTTTAATTTTAGAGTTAGAACCCACTTATACCCAAGAAAATATCCCCTTCCTCAGCTTCTACCATTTAGCCAGAGCTTCTATCAATCAACTTGAAGGAACAGTCAGTCTTCACGATTTTAGTCAAATTATCGTGCAGGAAGTCCGAAAAATTACCGGATTCGATCGAGTCATGCTCTACAAATTTGACTCAGATGGACATGGTTCGGTAATCGGTGAAGAAAAAATCGATACTTTAGAACCTTATTTAGGTTTGCATTTTCCCGAATCGGATATTCCCAAACCAGCACGAAAACTATTTACTTCCAATTGGATTCGCTTAATTCCCAATACCCATGCAGAAGCAGTAGAAATTATTCCCGCACAAAATCCAATTAGTCAATTACCAGCAAATTTAACTCACTCAATTCTCAGAAGTGCTTCACCCTGCCATATCGAATATTTACATAATATGGGTGTTGGAGCATCGCTGACAATTTCGCTGATTAAAGAAGGTAAACTTTGGGGAATAATTGCTTGTCACCATCAAACACCTAAATATGTTTCTTATGAGTTACGAAAAGCCTGTGAATTTTTAGGGAAAGTTATCTTTTCAGAGCTTTCTGCAAAGGAAGAAACAGAAGATTACGAATATCGAGTGCAATTAAACCACGTACAATCGCGGTTAGTTGAACAGATGTCACAAGCAGAGAACTTTATTGACGGTTTAGTAAAATACGAGCCAAATTTACTTGATTTGGCAAACGCGCAAGGTGCGGCTGTTTGTGTTGGTGGAACTTATACTTCAATTGGCGAAACTCCTACAGAAGAAGAGTTAAACTTGTTAGTTCAATGGCTGAGAAATAATGTTAACGAAGAAGTATTTTATACCAATTCGTTACCAAGCCTTTTCCCTGATGCTGAAAAATACAAAAATGTTGCTAGCGGTTTGTTAGCGATTCCCATTTCTAAACGAAATTACGTTCTCTGGTTCCGTCAAGAAGTGATTCAAACAGTTAATTGGGGAGGAAATCCAAATAACGCATTTGAACTTATTCAAAGTGAAGAAAATCTCAGTCTTCATCCTAGAAAATCATTTGAATTGTGGAAAGAAACAGTTAAATTAACATCTTTACCTTGGCAAATTATTGAAATAAAAGCTGCTTTAGAATTGCGAAAAGCAATTGTGAATATTGTGCTGCGTCAAGCTGATGAATTGGCACAATTAGCCCATGATTTAGCACTTTCTAACGCCGAATTGAAAAAATTTGCTTACGTTGCCTCCCATGATTTACAAGAACCCTTAAATCAAGTTGCCAACTACGTGCAGTTATTGGAAATGCGTTATAGCAATCAACTTGATGAAGATGCAAGCGAGTTTATTAATTATGCGGTCGAAGGTGTCAGCTTGATGCAAACGTTAATTGACGATGTGCTAGCATATTCCAAAGTTGATATTCAAGCAATTGAATTTAATTTAACTGATGTCAATTTACCCTTAGAACGTTCTTTAACTAGTTTGCGTCAGCGAATTGCGGAAACTCAAGCAATAGTAACTCACGACGATTTACCAACAATAATGGCAGATAGCACTAAACTAATGCAATTATTTCAAAACTTGATTGGTAACGCGATTAAATTCCGTAGTAGCAACCCAGCAAAAATTCATATTGGTACAACCCGACTCGAAGATGAATGGTTATTTTCCGTCCAAGATAACGGAATTGGTATCGACCCCAAATTTAGCGATCGCATCTTCATTATCTTCCAACGCTTGCATACCCGTGATGAATATCCGGGTACGGGTATGGGTTTAGCAATTTGCAAAAAAATCATTGAATGTCACCGAGGACGCATCTGGGTCGAATCGAAACTTGGTGAAGGTTCAACCTTCTACTTTACCCTTCCAGTCGGAGGACGCGAACGTGACCGCAGCAATGGACGCAAAACACAAAATAATTCTTTTAGTTGAGGATAATAAAGCTGATAGTCGTCTGATTCAAGAAGTCTTGAAAAACAGTTCGCTACCCCCTCAAGTAATAAATGTCCGCGATGGAGTAGAAGCGATGACATATCTACACCAGGATGGTGAATATGAAGATGCACTTCGTCCCGACTTAATTTTGCTCGATTTAAACTTACCCAAAAAAGACGGTAGAGAAGTTCTAGCAGAAATAAAAGCTGACCCAAAATTGAAACGTATTCCCGTAGTTGTATTGACAACTTCGAGAAACGAAGAAGACATCTTTTACAGCTACGACTTGCATGTAAACTGTTACATTACCAAATCTCGCAATCTTAACGAACTTTTCCAAATCGTTAAAGGAATTGAGGATTTTTGGTTATCTACAGTTACTTTGCCTGTGATATGAAGGGAGTAGGGAGGTAGGGAGTGGGGAGGTAGGGGG